>JAOTUP010000121.1 GCA_029863825.1 Acidobacteriota bacterium
AATCCGAGCTCGCCGGCGTGGGCGAAGAGCTCCGTCGGAAAGCGTTGCGCTTCGTCGATCTCGTCGACGATCGGATCGATCTCTCGCTGCGCGAAGGCGCGGGCCGTATCGCGAATGGCACGCTGCTCGGCAGTCAGGGAAAAATCGATATCGCGGTGGGAATCGATCTTCGTCTCTGCATGCGTCATCAGGCGGTCGAGACTATCAAACACATCTGACACCTACCGTGGATCCGGGAGGGAGGCTCAGTCCCGATCGGTACTCTCGACGGCATCGATCTTGCCGACAATGACGGCCCGAATCGGTGCATCGGGGATCGCCACGACTTGGCGCGCCGAGTTGCCTTCGTCCAGAATCAACACACGCTCGCCGACGCCCACGCCAACCGCGTCAACGGCGATGACGTAGCTGCCCCTCGGCTGCTCGAGCTCGTCCTCGAGGTCGCAGAGCAGCAAACTGCGCGCCTCGAAGACCGGCGCACACACTGTCGAGACGACAGTCCCCGCCACTCGTCCCAGCTTCACCTCCGATCCTCCCCGTGCAACGCGATCTCGTCCACCAAGCCGACAATGGCGTCGTCGACCGGAACGAAGGTCTGCGGCAGCGCCAGTGACGCTTCACGACTGGAGACGTAGTAAACCAACTCCCCTTCGCCGGCCATCGCAACACCATCCGCTGCGACGATGACTTCACCCTTCGGCTCGAGATGCTTGGTCAACGGCTGCACGAGCAGAAGTTTCACACCTTCCAGTCCGTCGACTTTGGCAGTGGCAACGACCGTGCCGATGACACGCCCGAGCTGCATCAGTCGCTATGCCTCCGCCGGCCCGAAATACGGTAGCCGAACTCCGGGTGAGAACCCAGATTCTCCGCCATCTCAGGGTGAATCTGAGGGATGACGACCTCGGCCACCAACTGCTTGAGATCGACGAGGCTCTCCGTGCAGAGCTGGATGGCTGCCTCGACATCAGCCACGTCACCGGCAAACAAGGCGTATCCCTTGCCGCCGAGACCGTCAGCCAAGTGCACTTCGAGCACCGTGATATCCGTACCCTTGACCGCCCTGTCGGCGGCGCGAATGACCGCTGGAACCGTCTTCGTTTCGAACACCCCCAGCGCGGACCCGGTCCGTCGCTGGCGCGTCCCTGTAATCGCATCGACGACCTGCGAATGAACATCCGGCAAAAAGACTTCGTCTCGCAGCCGGCTACTGCCCACCTCTTTGGCTGCCGCCAGCGCCTCCTCCAGGTCTCCGACGTCGCCTCCGGCGAGAACCAGGTACCGGCCGGGCTGCACCGTCCCCGTATGCAGCGTCTTGAGGGGTGCTCGCTTGACCATCGCGTCGCCGGCGAGAATACCGACGGCGACCGAATCGAACTCGAGCAGAACGATCGCCGGTTGCATCGTCAGACGATCCTCAGCGACCCTGCTACGGTCAAACGTCGAATACGCGAGAAGGTCCGCGGCCTGGTGAGGCCCTCGCCGGTCGGTGTCGCAATCGAATAAGAAGTGAAGTCCTCACCTCCCTCTCCCAAACCTGCCAGATTGGCGGCGTTGGCAACGAAGATCGACACGTTCATGGCTCGCGCCATGCGCGTGATGTGGTCAACGTTGTTGGAATAGATCGATGCAGTATGACGAAATTGATGCTCCGCGCGAACTGCAACATCGATGGCCTCATCGAAGGTTCGCACCCTGGCCACTGGCATGACCGGCATCATCTGCTCCGTCCACACCAAGCTGTGCTCGACCGGCACTTCAGCGACCGCCAGGCGCACATCGTCGCTCGCCTGGATTCCGATCTCGCGCAGTATCGTGCCTGCATTCTTGCCCACCCAGCGACGATTTATGCGGCCGGGCTGACCGGGTGCGCCCGGCTCCTCGAAAACGACCTTGGCGATCTGTCCGGTCTGATACTCGTTGAGAACAACTGCTCGCTGCCGCCCAAAGGCGCGCAACAGCTCATCGGCGCGCGACGCGACGACCAACACTTCTTTCTCGTCCGTGCACACCATGTTGTTATCGAAGGATGCACCGCGAACGATCTCCCGAGCGGCTCGCTCGACATCTGCCGACTCGTCGACGACCACCGGTGGATTCCCCGGGCCGGCGGTAATCGCGCGCTTGTCGGTCTTGAGAGCCTCTTTCACCACCCCCGGACCGCCGGTCACGAGCAGAATCCGGACTCCTTGGTGGTGCATGAGCTCCTGCGCCGACGCGATCGTCGGCTCTCGCACCGTCGTCGCCAGGTTGAGTGGCCCGCCCGCTGCGAGGATGGCACGGTTGATCCGGTGTACGGTCTCGGCCGAGCAGGACTTGGCTGCGGGATGCGCGTTGAAGACGACCGCGTTTCCCGCAGAAATCGTGGCGATCGCGTTGTTGATCAAGGTCGCCGTCGGATTGGTGGTCGGAGTGATCGCCGCAATCACTCCGAAGGGCGCGTACTCTGTAACCGTCATGCCTTGGTCGCCGGTGCGTGCCGCAGGAGCTAGATCTTCGGGTCCCGGCGTTTTGCGGGTCACCAGGAGATTCTTGACCTCCTTGTCCTCGGCCCTTCCCAGTCCCGTTTCGCGGTGCGCCATCTGTGCCAGTTCGCGTGCACTGCCGACCATGGCGGCGCGAACGGAATCGATGATTTTCACGCGAGCATCGAGACCCAGAGTCTGAAAACTTTCGAAGGCGACTCCGGCTTCCCGAACCGCATCGTCAACCTCGTCGAAGACGCCGTACCCCTGATCGCCCTCACCGGCAGGAGGAACCGCGACAGAAGCGTCCTCCGCGGCATAGCGTCGACGAACCCGGCGCACGATCTCCTGGATCTCGCGCCGGTCAACAGGTGTCATTCATCGCCCTTGCGGTAGATTTCACGACCCTCGACTTCCCAGCTGTCGACAATTGCCATGACGACAGCGTCGCACGGACGTTGGTGAGTGGCTGTGGTCTGCCGCGCTGCGCTCCCAGTCGCATACAGGACGACCTCACCAACACCCGCGCCTGCCGCATCGGCGGCGACGACCGTGTCCTGCATTTGCGCACCCGTCGCATCGAGCCTCTTCACCACGAGGAACTTCAAGCCCTCCATGGAGGGCTCCTTACGAGTCGCGACAACCGTCCCGAGGACTCTCCCGAGAAGCATCGAGATTACTTCTTCGCCTTCGCCGCCTGTCCCTGCCGGCCCAAGGGCAATACGTCATCGATGTTCGAGTGCGGTCGAGCGATCACGTGCGTGGAAACGACCTCGCCCACCTTCTCCGCTCCGCGAACACCGGCTTCGACGGCCGCCTTCACCGCCGCGACGTCACCGCGCACGAGCGCGGTTACGTAGCCGCCACCGGTCTTCTCGTATCCGACGAGCTCGACCTTGGCCGCTTTGACCATAGCGTCCGAGGCTTCCACCATCGCACTGAACCCGCGACATTCGATCATGCCTAACGCTTCTGCCATTTATTGGCTCCTTCCTGACCCTGTGAGCTTTACTGCTCGCGATTCCGTTATTTCTGAGATCACTACGAAGGTCACTCAGCACCTTCCGTCATTTCATATCTCGACCCTCGACGGCATTGAGAGAGGCGACCGCTGCCTGCCACCCGACGTCGATATCTCGTTCCTCGCCGCCGAGGTACACGCGCCCCATCGACCCGAACGAGCGCACTTCCAGGACATTGATATCGGCCGATTTCTCCGCCTCGTTGGCGGCAAGCGCAGCGTAGGCGGCGGGTTCCACTTCAAGGACGTAGAGCGTTTGCCCCGGGATGATCATCTGGCCGTGGCGCATTCGATTGATGAGCTGAGCCTGATGATCGTCAATCCTCCTGATCACTTGACTCGAGTGAATCTTCGGTTTGTGTCGATCGGCCTCACGGAGTCCGATCTCGGTGAGAATTGCCTCCCCAGCCGATCTCGTCTCCGCCTGCGACTCGGAGTGGATCTCAAGCAAGCCATAGTAGCGCTCGACAACCTGCATTCCAGGGCGCACATGATTGGATTTCAAGGCGATGTCAGTCAGGCGGTTGATCTCGATGCCCGGCGAGATCTCGACGTACAACGAGGCGTCGTTGGCGAGAGGAAGGAAACCTTGCGCCACGGTTCCCAGAAAGGCCGCGTACTGCGGCTGTAGACTGTCGAGAAAGACATACGAGCGAAGGTCAATGTTTCCCACTCTTGTCCCCTTGTGTGTTCGTGACGATGGCGATCCCCGCCGACGCACCGATCCGAGTGGCGCCTGCGGCGATCATCTGCTGCGCTTCGTCGGAAGTGTGAATCCCGCCTGAGGCCTTCACTCCCATCGCCGGTCCCACCGCTTCGCGCATCAAGGCGACGTCGTAGACCGTGGCCCCACCATGGCCCATCCCGGTTGAAGTCTTCACGAAGTCCGCCTTCGCGGAGCGAGCCAGTCGACAGGCGATCACTTTCTCTTCATCGGTCAGCAGACCGGTCTCGAGGATCACCTTGCACACCGCGCCGGCTTCGCGACACGCATCCACAACCTTGGCGATATCACGCTCCACAAGGGCGTAGTCTCCCCCCTTCAGGGCTCCGATACTGAGCACCATGTCGATCTCGCGAGCGCCATCGCGCAAGGCCCGCCTGGCCTCGAGCGCCTTGACCTCGGGAGCGCTGGCTCCCAACGGAAAGCCGACGACGGATGCCACCTTGACGTTGGTGCCGCGGAGCTTCTGCGCACAGCGACTGACCCACACGGGATTCACGCAAACTGCCGCAAATCCGAAGTCTCTCGCTTCGTCGCAAAGCCGATCAATATCCGCCTCCGTCGTATCCGGCTTGAGTCTCGTGTGATCGATGAAGATCGCCAGCTCGTCAGGCACTTCCGCCCCGTTGCCGTAGTACGAGACCCTGCAGGCTCCCTCTGCCACCATCGCCTGGACCTTGTCCGAACAGTGAGCGGCGCAGCTTCCACGGCACTCCTCACACTGACCCTCACACCGGTCCTCGGCCAACGCCCCCAAAACCCTGAGGGTGATCGCCTCGATGAGATCTTCACGTGTTCCCATGATTCAGGACTGCTCCCCTGCTGCAAAGCCGCGCTTTTCGATTTCGTCGATCATCGCCACTCGCCGCGCATGTCGACCACTCCCCCAGGGTGTTTCGAGCCATGTGTCGAGAATCTGGTGCGCCAAGTTGTCACCGATCAGTCCCGCACCCAGCGCCAGGACATTGGCGTGATTGTGTTCGCGGCTGTTGCGCGCCGAGGACAAATCGTAACAGAGCGCGGCTCGGACACCGGCCACCTTGTTGGCGACCATCGTCGAGCCGATTCCGGCGCCATCGATAATGACCCCGCAGTGGCAGCGTCCCGAAGCCACCAACTTCGCGACCGCGTACGCCACGTCCGGATAGTCCACCGATGCCGCACTATCCGTACCACAGTCGGTCATTTCGTAGCCGCGATCGCGGAGATGCGCTGCAAGCTTCTGCTTGAGCTCGTATCCACCATGGTCGGCGCCGAGTGCGACTCTCGTCGTCTCCGTCGCGACTGTCCGAGGCGGATCTTCCGTGACCGCCTCGTCGACAATCCTGGCAACCAGTTCTCGCAGCTCTTCCTCGGACCTCATGCGACCTTCGCTTTCGAACTCTCGTCCAGACCTGTCTACCACAAAGCCGTGATGCCGGGTACTATTCGCCGGCTCCAGGAGCTGGATTGCCCGACGTCGTGTCTGCCGAGCCCTGCGTCGGCACCCTGGCCAGCTCCACACCCGAGTAATAGTGCTGCAGGATCTCTCGGTACGAATGACCCCGCAGCGCCATCCCGTAGGAACCCACCTGACACATGCCGACGCCGTGCCCCCACCCCCGACCTGTGAACAGCCAACCTGCGTCGCCACCAGCCGGGGCCAGGCGCTTGGCGGTGAAGAGCGTGTCCGGAAGGTCCAGCGTCCAGCGGATTGGCAACCCGGCTATCTCTACCTCCTCTCCATCGCGACCGCGAAGCCGAAGCCGCCCCACGCGACCCGACACGCCACGCTCGACTATTGCGAGATCTGAGAAATCGAGCGACGGATACCGCTCCCTCACAAGGCGGGCGATCTGCTCGTCGCTCCGGAAGCGAGTCCACGAGCTCAGATTGCTCGTCCGGTCGTATGCCACTCCGTCGAGATCCACCTGGTGGGCGATCCCGATGAGCCTGCCGCGGCTGACGAAGAGCTTGAGACGGTCCCCCGGTACGAGAGCCAGTGGTGTCGCCAGGAACTCGTCGGAACGCCGGCTGAAGGTCGCCAGACCTCTTGGCAGCCTATAGGTCGCGGCCACGCCATTCTCCTTGACGACGAGCTCACCGTGCTCCAAGCCCATGTAGCGAACTGTCTGCTCCTCCAGCACTCGCAAGAAGAGGCTCAACTGGAAGATAGTCTCTTCCACCTCGTGAGGCTCAAGCTGCTTATCCAGAGCGCTTGGCAGGAGATTGGCCCGCACGAAGAAAGCTGCAAGGCGCAGGTCTTCCCGACTCCAGTCAGCGGGTGGGGACTCGATTAGGTACGGGATATCTACCGTGTTCATAAGCAACCGCGCGTCGACAGCAAGATCGAATTGCGAGCCGATGAAGCGTTGCACCTCGCGACGATCGAGCGACGACAGATAATCGCTGCGAGTTGACAGTCCCGC
>JAOTUP010000122.1 GCA_029863825.1 Acidobacteriota bacterium
TCTTGAGACCGGGCGACAGTTGCAGTTGTGACCAGAAATGCGATGGCCAGCACCAGAGCCGACCCTGCTCGACTTCGCTTCCCGCGTCGAGTTGTGCGTGTGGCGTCAGACATTACCCGTTCTCCTCTCGAAGGCAACGAGCTCCATGAGAGCTCGGAAAGTCACCAGACTCATGACCAGGACGATCGCCAGCGCCGCCATCGTCGCCGGAGACGCCAGTGCAGCGGCGACCATGTCGCCCACGTCGCTCATCACCCTCCAGACCGCCATGCCGCCTGCCAGCCGTTGACTGACAGCGATGAGCGCCGACGTCCACAACTCGACGACCCATGCCGGGTTGATCGCTCGGAGCGGTGGCCCGACGACCGAAGGAGCAAGGAGCAACGCCGCCCCAGCGATCGCCAGACAGGCGCTGACGAGCAGCTTGAAGAGCCGGCCCGGCACCGTCCTGACACCCCGTCCAACTCGCACTCCCAGCTGCTCCAGTGTCGCCATGACCAGATCGGACCCGGGAGCGGGCGTCGGGAGCACCGAGAAGAGCCGGCGCAAGCTGCGCTCTGCCTGGTCCACGTCGCCGCGGCGCTCGGCGGCTATCCAGGCGCTGAACGTCATCTTGAATCTGCGGCTCATCCGATGCACTTTTCGCTCCTCACATCGGTCTACGAGGCTTCGGCACGCCTTGTTTCGCAAGAGACCGCGTAATCACTACAGATCGATCTTCAGTCTCCCGGTGCCATCCCACGGCGAGCAAGCCGCTCCGCCAGGGCTCTCCGGGCGCGAAACAAATGGGTCTTGACAGTCCCCATTGGAAGCCCGGTGATCTCCGCGATCTCCTCGTAGGCCAGATTCTCCTGAAATCTCAAGACCAGTATCTCCGCGTACTCCGGTCGCAGGCACTGCAGCTCTTCCTCGAACACCCTTCGCAGATCCCGACCCATCGCCACTCTCTCTGGTGTCTCTGCAGCGGCAGCGGGCACACTCGACAGTGGGTCGAGCTCGCCGTCTGCGGTCTCCAAGGGCACAGTCGGAAGCGTCTTCCTGCGCAGGTGATCGATCGTCGTGTTGTGAGCGATCGAGAAGAGCCAGCTCGAGAGCTTCTTCTCTTGATCGAAGGTGTGGAGGGCCCGGAAGGCCTTGATGAACGTCTCCTGCGTCAGATCTTCGGCAATGCCGCGATCCCGAACCATGCGCACGACGATTGAGAACACTGGCCGCTGATAGCGCCTGACGATCTCGGCGCACGCGGATTCGGACCCCGCCAGGGCCGCCCGTACTCGTTGCTTGTCCCGCGTCGTCATCGTGGCTCATGGCTCGGCGACCGTGCGCGGCGAGCCACCCGTCTTCACCACACCATCGCCACCAGGATGAAGACGCCCAGAGCCAGCCGATAGACGACGAAAATGACCAGGTTCTGTCGCCGCACCCAGGCGACGAGCCACGCCAGCGCCGCGTACGCCGAGACCGCCGAGACGACCAGTCCGATGGCAACGGCGGCGAGGTCTGCGCTCGCCACTCCTTGCCCGAGAATCTCGCCGACACCCTTGATTCCAACCAACAGCCCCACCGGCACGGCCAGCAGGAAGGAGAAGCGAACCGCATCCTGGCGGCCGAATCCGAGGAGAAGCGCCGCCGTCAGCGTCACTCCGGCTCTCGAGGTCCCCGGAACCAGCGCCACCGCCTGAGCGCAGCCGATGAGAAAGGCCGTCCACACGGTAACGGTCGACAGATCGAGTGTTCCCCGCGGCCGACGGTCGGCAACCCAGAGCAGGAGCCCGAAAACGATCGAAGTCGCGGCGATAACGCCGGGACTTCTCGCCGCCGAGGCGAAAAAAGGACGTCCCAGCAGGCCGGCCACGGCCACCGGTAGCGTCGCCACCAGCAACACCATGGCCAGTCGCCCCTCGGCCAGCTGCGGTCGCCCGTCTCGGCGCCACCCGGCCACTGCCCGTCCCGCCCCCACGACCACGTCCCCCAGGTCCCGGCGGACGAATAGCATGACGGCGATCAGCGATCCGGTGTTGGCGGCCATATCGAATGCCAAGCCTTGATCCGCCCAGCCGAGAAACCAGGACGTCAGAATGAGATGGGCCGAGGAGCTGATCGGCAGGAACTCGCTGAAGCCCTGAACCAGACCCAAGAGAATGGCTTGGAATGCAGTCACCTGGGAGACACCTTGCAGACCCGGGCGCTCTGCCGTGCAGGCACTAGCCGACACCGCGCTCGCGACTTGACGGATTCTAACCGCAGACGGCTCGAACCTCCGTCGGTAGCTCGCTATACTTCGACTCGGTTCTCTGTCGCCGATCTTCGAGATTCTCGCATGCAACCAGCCTTTACGCCGCAAGACCGGGACTTGTATCGTCAGCGCGGTGGTGAGCCGGACGAGCTCGACCGGCAGCTTTCCATCCTCAGGTCGCCGCCACCGCCGATCCGATTGCTGCGAGCCTGCCGTCTTGGGGACGGCATCGAGACGCTGGAGGTCGCCGCCCACCGTAAGGTCGGCGATCAGCCGCCCGGATCCTCGCCGCTGCCGGTCAAATTCGTGCCCGCTTCGGGCGCCGCCACTCGCATGTTCTCGTTTCTTCCCCCGCAGCGAACCAGCGGCTCGCTCTCTCTCGACACCCTCCGCGAACTCGACGCCGGGGGAGATGCCGCGGCCCACGCGACCCTCGAGCTGCTCCAGAACATCGATCGGCTCGCGGTGTTTCCACAGCTCGAAGCCTTAGTTCGAGAGCTGGACGGCGGCGACTGGAGAGACCTTCGGCAGCGCGACCCGGGACTCCTCCTCCAGCTCCTCGTCGACAGACCCGGCCTCGCCCTGGCCGAGCGCGCCAAGGGACTACTGCCGTTCCACCGCCATGCAGGGGGCTCACGGACCGCATTCGAGGAGCACCTGCTGGAAGGCGTCGGCTACCTGACTGACGGTGTCGCGCCGGCCCGCTTCCATTTCACCATCGCCGCCGAGCATGAGGACGCGTTCCGCGCGCTGGCCGCCAAAACCATCCCGCTCATGGCCTCACAAACCGGGGTCGCGGTCGAGATCGAGTTTTCGCTCCAGAATCCGCGAACCGACACGGTCGCCATCGACTCGGACGGGCGGCCGGTGCGAAACGAGGATGGAACCCTCCTTTTCAGGCCCGCCGGCCACGGCTCGCTGCTGGACAACCTCGCTCGGCTCGCTAGGGATGGATGCGGTGCGGTATTCCTCAAGAACATCGACAACGTGGCGCCGGCGGCTCGCCATGCCTCTATCGCCCGCTCCAAGCGACATCTCGCCGCTCATCTGACGAACCTACGCAGCCGGGCCTTCGAGCTCCTCGACGAGCTCGACGCCGACGAACCGCAGTCGATGGCCGCAGCCGCGGACTTCCTGACCCGCGAGTTCGCCTACCACCTGCCCCACGACTTCGGCCGCATCGACGACTCCCGGCGACTCCACTTCCTCCGCGATCGCCTCGACCGGCCGGCCAGAGTCTGCGGTGTGGTGCTCAACCGCGGCGAACCCGGCGGCGGTCCGTTCTGGATCTCGAGAGAAGACGGTTCGATCGACGGCCAGATCGTCGAAGCGGCTCAGGTGGATCTCGAAGACTCCGCGCAGCGGGAGATCTGGTCTTCCTCCTCGCACTTCAATCCCGTCGACATCGTCTGCGTGCTCCACGACCGACGCGGTGAACCCTACGATCTCGCACGCTTCGTCGACCCGTCGACCTCCCTCGTCGCCGGCAAGATGCATCAGGGCGAACCGATCAAGGTCCTCGAGCGACCGGGCCTGTGGAACGGGGCCATGGCCGGTTGGAACACGGTCTTTCTCGAAGTCCCGGAAGAGACATTCACACCCGTCAAGACCTTGCTCGATCTCCTCCGGCCCGCGCACCAGCCCTGATCGTCCTGACAAAAAAGTGCCCGACAGCCACACGCTGTCGGTCACTTCTCATCACTGCCGCAGCCGACTCTAGTAGGCGCCCAGGTAGCGCTCCTGCTCCCACGGGTGGACGTGGCTGATGTAGTCGGCCCACTCCTGGCGCTTGGCAAGCACGAAATGGGAGGCAATGTGATCTCCCAGCGCCGCCTTGACAACCGCGTCCTTCTCCAGATTGTCGAGAGCGCTCGCCAGGTCCGCCGGTAGCTCGTCGATCTTTCGGCGCCGCTTCTCGCGCTGTGACATGGCGAAGATGTTCTTGTTGACCGGCTCCCCGGGGTGGAGCTTTCTCGCCACACCGTCGAGGCCCGCCGCCAGCATGACGGCGAACGCCAGGTACGGATTGCACGCCGGATCCGGTATCCTCACCTCGCAGCGAGTCGACATCCCCCGCTTCGCCGGCACTCGCACCAACGGACTCCGGTTCTTCTCCGACCAGGCGATATTAGTCGGAGCCTCGTATCCCGGAACCAGGCGCTTGTATGAATTGACCAGAGGATTGGTCACTGCAACGAAGGCTTTCGCGTGATCCAGAATGCCGGCAATGTACCCGAGCGCGACCTTCGACAGCTGCCAGTCGCCGCTCCTGGCGAAGAAGGCATTGCGACCGTTGCCGGTCAGGAGGCTTTGGTGGCAGTGCATCCCGGAACCGTTGACGCCAAGCAACGGCTTGGGCATGAACGTGGCATGAAGACCGTGGTCCAAAGCCACCTTCTTGACGACGAACCGGAACGTCGCGACATTGTCGGCGCAGGCGATCGCTTCGGAGTATTTGAAGTCGATCTCGTGCTGGCCCGGAGCCACCTCGTGGTGCGCCGCTTCCACCTCGAAGCCCATCGCCTCGAGGACGATGACCACGTCGCGCCGGCACTCCTCGCCCTTGTCAACCGGGGTCAGATCGAAATAGCCGCCGACGTCGTGCGTCTCGACCATCGTCCGGCCGTTGGCGTCCTTCTGAAATAGGAAGAACTCGGCCTCCGGCCCGACGACCATCTTGTACCGCAACTGGCGGGCCTTCTCGACCTGCCCCTTGAGCGCCAGTCTCGGACATCCCTCGAACGGAGATCCGTCCGGACGGTAGATGTCGCAGATGAGTCGCGCAACGCGAGTTCCATCGGGATTCGCCCACGGATTCACCCGAAACGTGTTGAAGTCGGGAATCAGCAGCATGTCCGACTCCTCGATGCGTACAAAACCCTCGATCGACGAGCCATCGAACATGATGTGGCCGTCCAGCGCCTTCTCGAACTGGCTTCGCGGGATCTCCACGTTCTTTAGCGTGCCCATCAAATCGGTGAACTGAAGGCGAAGAAAGCGGACTTTTTCCTTGTTCACGGCTTTCAGAATTTCTGCTCGGCTTGTCAAAGTGTCCTCCGTTTCGTGATCAGATTGGCGGAACTTAGATCATTTCTTGACCAAAAGCAACAAGTTATTGCCACAATGACACAGAAATATCGCCCAAATGACAATTTTCCAGACACACCGAAGAATTTCGACCTGACCTCTCTGGTCCTCCGCCACCAGAAGACGCAGCCCCGCGGCGCAATGAGCCGCTGGGCCCTGTCGCAGTTCGCGCGATCAGGCGCCAAGGCCGATCGCAGGCCGCAGCGGCACCTCGAGCCGACATGAAGATTCCGCGTGTGCTCCTGGGCGAGTAGCTGGCACGCTGGAATCCGGATACGCTCGCGACTCGTACTTTGATCACCTACCCACAGCCTGGCGGCGGGCTGCAGTCGGATTGTGATGACGTCAACGCCCACGACTGAGAGTCAACGTCCGGTCTCGTCACCGTCCGCCTGGCGCTGGCGTGCCTCGCTCAAGGTCGTGCTGGGCCTGGCGGCTCTCGGCGCCCTCGTGCTGCTCGGCCGCAGGCTCGGCTCCTACATCCCGGAGTTCTCAGGTTGGCTGGAAAGTATCGGGTTCTGGGGTCCGATCCTGTTCATCGCCGGCTACGTCGTCGCAGCTGTCGCTCTCATTCCCGGTTCGCTCCTGACCCTGGCCGCTGGAGCCGTCTTCGGCTTGTTCGAGGGGACCTTGTACGTTTTTGTTGGCGCTTCGGCCGGAGCGACAGCCGCCTTCCTGGTGGCGCGCTACGTGGCCCGGCAGGCAGTCGAGCGGCGGATCGAGCAGCGACCTCGGTTTCGGGCCATCGACAAAGCAGTAGCGCGCGAGGGCCTGAAGATCGTGTTCCTTCTCCGGCTCTCGCCGATCTTTCCGTTCAATCTTCTCAACTATGCCCTCGGCCTGACTCGCGTCCGTTTTCGCGACTACCTCGCCGGCTGCTTCGGCATGCTTCCCGCCACTTTTCTCTACGTCTACTACGGCAAAGCGCTCGGTACCGTCGCCGCCGTCGCGTCGGGTGCCCCGGTCGAGCGCGGTGCCGGCTACTGGGTCGTTCTCGGGCTCGGTCTCGTCGCCACGATCGCCGTTACGGCCGTCGTGACCCGGCTTGCTCGCCGCGCCCTCGGCCAGGAGATTGCTGATGCCTGAGGAGTTCCTCGAAT
>JAOTUP010000123.1 GCA_029863825.1 Acidobacteriota bacterium
GTTCTTGACCTTGACCGACAGGGTCTTGTCCCCGCCGACGAGCACGTCGCCGAAGTCGAGGCTGTCGGGTTTGAGGTCGATGTCGGGTCCATCGCTTGTCGGAGCATCGTCGACACCTCGCCCGCGCAGTGACACGTCGACCGTCGGATGCTTCGGGTCGTTGCTCGCGATCGTCAGGCATCCCCTGTCCGAGCCGGCGTCGACCGGTGCATAGATCACTTCCAGGTTCATGGTCTCTTTCGGCGCCAGCGTCACAGCGCCGGGTGGAGAGAAACTGAATTCGGCGCTCGTATCGGCGCACGGCGTGATCGCACTGATCTCGAGATCCGCGCTGCCCCGGTTGCGTATCTTTGCCGCCTTCGTCTTCGTTTCTCCGATGCTCACGCCGCCGAACTCGATCTTCGAAGGAGACACACTGATTCTCGGATCGTCCGTCTTCTGCGCCTGCGCTGGCGTCACGAAGCATGCGGTTGCGATGAATCCACCTGCCACGACCGCCATGAGTAGCGGTCGAAATCTCATCCCTGTGCCGTGTCCCGTCATTGAACCCTCCGTCTCCATCTCCTTCGCCGGCTATCGCGCTCTCGGTCACGCAACCGGAGGTCTATGAATCCCCTGGAGCTTAGGCGTCTTGCTCCTGCCATGACTGTTAGCAATTCCACTGCCAGCCACGGTCCTTCTTCAGGGTACTGTACGAGTCGGCTTATGCACGAACCTGCATGGGCAAATAACCTGCGAACGTGCCCGCCCTGGGGCGAGTCGCTGGGAAATTTCTTCCGCCCTCGAGGCCTCGATGCCTGCGAACATCCCGCTGCAGGAGCTGGCCGGAGTGGTGCGGCGAGACAGAGGCCCGAAGGCTTTCCTGAGTCGCTGCTGCAGTCTGGGAGTCAACCACTCCAGAATCGTTCTGGGGGTACTCAGGGAGTCAGTGAGGCGCTCGATGGTGAGGCCTCAAGAAAGCTGGAAACCAGGCTTGTACAAGCCTGGTTCTATTGCAGAAAAGGCTGGTGCGCCCTAGAGGACTCGAACCTCTGACCTACAGCTCCGGAGGCTGTCGCTCTATCCAGCTGAGCTAAGGGCGCTCTTGGCCGATCGACAAATGGGGTGGGCGAGGGGACTTGAACCCCCAACCACTTGAACCACAATCAAGTGCTCTACCGATTGAGCTACGCCCACCATACTTTCAAATCTTGGCCTGCCAGGAGGGACTCGAACCCCCGACCCGCGGCTTAGAAGGCCGCTGCTCTATCCAGCTGAGCTACTGGCAGCCGACGACAGAGTCCCCTCCGCCGCCCCGCGGGATGAGGGCTGCTGGTCGGGGCGCCGAGATTTGAACTCGGGACCCCCTGCTCCCAAAGCAGGTGCGCTACCAGGCTGCGCCACGCCCCGTCAGGGCCCGTCAGTGTACGAGAGCGGGCAAGGGGTGTCAATTTGGAAAAGCCGGTAGACTTCTGGCTCTGATGGTCGAGATTCAGAACACCCCTCTCGTCGGATCGCTCGACATCGCCTTTCAGGCGTTCATCGAGGCCTGTCCGGATTTCCTCCGCACACGACGGATCGACGAATTACGGAAGAAGGAGTTCTCTCGTCTCGACGCGCTGGGACACGTCTATCTCGACTACACGGGAGCCGGTCTCTACTCCGAGTCCCAGGTTCGCCAGCACGCCGACTTCTTGCTCAACCATGTGCTCGGCAACCCACATTCGACGAACCCCACCTCTGTCGGCACGACGGAGAATGTCGAGCGCTGTCGCCGGCGGATTCTCACCTTCTTCAACGCCGAACCCGACGAGTACGTCGTCATCTTCACTGCCAATGCCAGTCACTCCCTGAAGCTTGTCGGCGAATCGTACCCCTTCGAGCCGGGTGACCGGTTTCTCCTGACGTTCGACAACCACAACTCGGTCAACGGCATCCGCGAGTTCGATCGCGCTCACGGCGCCGAGACGACGTATGTGCCGGTGATGCCTCCGGACATGGTCGTGACCGACGAGACGGTGGTTCGCTTCCTCGACCTTCCTTGCGTGGGCAGCCACAAGCTTTTTGCCTATCCGGCGCAATCGAACTTCTCAGGCGTCCACCACCCGCTGGAATGGATCGCCCAGGCACAGAGCCGAGGCTGGGACGTGTTGCTCGACGCCGCCGCCTTCGTACCGACGAACCGCCTCGACCTGTCGCTGTGGCACCCGGATTTCGTGGCTTTGTCCTTTTACAAGATGTTCGGCCATCCCACTGGCGTCGGTGCCTTGATCGCTCGCCGGCAGGCGCTCGACAAACTCCATCGTCCGTGGTTCGCCGGTGGCACGATCGAAGTCGCCTCGGTACAGGCCGATCGCTACTACATGGCCGCCGGCGCCGCCGCGTTCGAGGACGGTACGCTCGACTATTCGAACATCCCAGCCGTTGAAGATGGGCTCGACTTCATCGACTCCGTAGGCATGGATGTCATCCATGACCGGGTGCAGCTCCTCGCCGGCTGGATGATCGAGCAGCTCCTCGAGCTCGAGTACCCGAACGGCTCCCCTCTCATCCGCCTGTACGGTCCTCGTTCGACAGAGCGGCGTGGCGCGACCTTGGCGCTCAACTTCTGCGATCGAGACGGCGCGATCATCGACCAGGAAGTGGTCGAGAGACTGGCCAGCGAGCGGAGAATCTCGCTCCGGACCGGGTGCTTCTGCAATCCCGGGGCCGGCGAGGTCGCCCTCGGCCTCTCCGCCAGCGAGATCACCTCCTGCTTCAGTGCCGCACCCGAGCGCATGAGCTACGAAGACTTCAGAAACTGCATCCGGGGCGGCAGTGGTGCAGTGCGCGTCTCGGTCGGCCTGCCGAGCACTTTCGCCGACGTCTACGCCTTCGTCGACTTCGCCAAGAGTTTTCTCGGCATGAGGGCGTGAGGCGTGGGGCGCGGGGCGTGGGGCGTGCAAGACCATTTCCATGGGCGGTCTTGAATAACAGCTCTTCGGCACCTCTCCCGGTTCAAGCCAGAGCCATTGAACGGCGATCCGGTCTCGGGATCTCACGATCCTCACTGAGCTAACAAGACCAAGATTGCGAGGTCGTCCCGGCACGCAAGCCCAGCGCGTTCAGGGAAGACCGAGACGCTCTCTTCCGGTGCGCATCGGCCCACCGCTCGCATTCCCTCGAGGAGCGCTACAATTCCGCGGTGACCTTCGAAATCGGCTTCCTCTTTGCTCTCCTGGCCGTCATGGTCTATCTGTTCCTTACCGAGAAGCTGCCGGTGGATCTCACGGCATTCCTCGGATTGATGATTCTCGTTTTCGGCGGCTTCCTGACCCCGGCCGAGGCCTTCACCGGCTTCTCGTCGCCGGCGGTCATCACCATGCTGTCGGTATTCATTGTCGGCGCGGCGCTGCTCGAAACCGGTGTGGCGGACATGATTGGCGGGCGCATTCACAAGATCGTCGGCAGCAGCGAAGTGCGGCTTATCGTCGTGTTGATGCTGGTCGCCGGAGCCTTGTCAGCCTTCATGAACAACATTGCCGCTACCGCAGTGATGATGCCCGCAGTCGCCTCGATCGCCCAGCGCGCCAAACTCGCTCCGTCGCGCCTGTTCATGCCGCTCGCCTTCGGCGCCATCCTCGGTGGCACGACGACGCTGGTAGGAACGCCGCCCAACATCCTTGCCGCGCAAATGCTCGCCGAGCGCGGTCTCGAGCCCTTCTCTCTCTTCGACTTCACTCCCATCGGCTTGGCGCTCCTGGGGGTCGGCACGCTCTTCATGGCGACCATCGGCCGCAAGCTCCTGCCGGTGCGCGAGCACCGCGGCCTGACGGCGACCGACGCTGGGGATCTGACGCAGGTCTATCAGCTCCAGGAGCGACTGTTCTCGATTCGCATTCCACCCGACTCGCCACTCGACGGGTTGACGCTCGCCGCAACCCGGCTCGGCAACACGCTGGGGTTCAAGGTCCTGGCGATCCTGCGTGACGGAAGGACCCGACTGGCACCCGAAGGGGAGGCAGTTCTCAAGGGTGGCGACGTGCTGTTCGTGGACGGCGCCATAGAGGAGCTGAGGCGGCTCCTGCAGCTGCAGAGCCTGGAGGTCAAGGAAACCGGACTCGACCAGGTGCCGGCACCGCTCCAGGGTATTGCTGGCATGCGATTCAGGGTCGCTCCGCAATCGACACTCATCGGCCACAGTCTGCGCGATCTCGAGTTTCGAAAGCGTTTCGGCCTCGTCGTCATCGGGCTGCGGCGCGCGGATCTCCTGCGGCGCACGCATCTCGCCGAAGAGTTACTGCTCGAAGGTGACGAGATTCTGGCCCTGGGAACCGAGGAGCGTCTTGGCACGTTAGTCGATCAATCGGATTTCGAAATACTCGAGACTGGATTCTCTGCCGTTCGCGATCTTTCCGACCAGCTCTTTTCTATTCGGATACCGGAGGGCTCGCCGTTGGCTGGCGCGACCATCGCCGGGAGCCGGCTCAGCGAGCTTGTGGGCCTGACGGTGGCCGGTCTGGTGCGCGATGATGAGACCCGGCTCGCGATAAGTCCGGATGAGACGCTGCAGGCCGGTGATCGCCTTCTCGTGACCGCCGAGCCGGCGATGATCCTCAACCTCGAACAACTGGGGGAAGTCCAGGTTGAATCCGACTCTGCTGCCGCTCCTCTGGAGTCCGAGGACGTCGGCATGGTCGAGGCTGCGGTGGCGCCGCGCTCCTCCGTGGCGGGCAAAACCCTGGCAGAGCTTCACTTTCGTGACCGCTATGGCCTGCTGGCCCTGGCGCTGTGGAGACAGGGCAAAGCGCTCCACAAGGACTTCTCGAACGTCAAGCTCGAGTTCGGCGATGCGCTGCTTCTTCACGGCTCGCGCGACAAGATCCGGCGGTTGGCGCAGGAACCGGACTTCGTCGTGCTGTCGGAAGCGCATCAGGCGCCGCGCCGCACGAAGAAAGCAAAGTACGCCTTCGCCTGCCTGCTGCTGATGGTCGCCCTGGTCGCCACCGGCTTGCAGCCGATTCACGTCGCCGCCTTCGCCGCGGCATCCTTGGTGATCCTGGCGGGCGGCTTGACGATGCAGGAGGCCTACCGGGCGATCGAGTGGAAAGCGATATTTCTCGTCGCGGCGGTGCTGCCCGTCGGCGTCGCCATGGAGCGTACGGGGGCGGCGCAGTTGCTCGCCGACAGCGTCATCACGGTCGCCGGCCCGATCGGCAGCGTCGCGACCCTGGCGGCGCTCGCCGTCATGGCGAGCCTCCTCAGTCAGGGACTGGACGGCGCTCCGGCCGTCGTCCTCATGGCGCCGGTCGTCATCCAGGCGGCCGAGGGCCTGGGAACGAGTCCGTACCCGATGATGATGGCCGTGAGTCTCGCCGCCTCGGCCGCGTTCATGACGCCGTTCAGCCACAAGGCCAACCTGTTGGTCATGGGTGCCGGTGGGTATCGCTCGAGCGACTACCTGAAGGTCGGTTCCGCTTTGACCGTTGTTTTATTGGCGCTCATGGTTCTCCTGGTGCCGATCTTTTTCCCGTTCTGACGAGATCCGCCTTTTCGGGACCGACATCGGGCCAGCACACGGGAGAATGCTGCACCCTCTCGCGGTGCCCGCCAGACGCTCCGACCCGGGCACTCGTAACCTGTCTTCTAGCGCAATGAACCGCGAGAAGTCCGGGTGCAGAACGTCTCGAGCGCCGCATGCGACCCGGAAACAGAGTGCGAGAGCTAGAATCCTCAGACAAACACTCAGCAGGAGGTTGAACCATGTCGAGAATCGCCGCAGGCATCGTCGCCGAGTTCCAGTTTGAATCCGCCAACACTCGCACGATGCTCGAGCGCGTACCCGAAGACAAGTTCGACTGGAAGCCGCACGAAAAGTCGATGACGATCGGACGACTGGCGACGCACCTCGCAGAGCTGCCGCAATGGTGTGGAACGATCCTCGACCAGGAGGAGCTGGATCTGGCCGGCAGCGACTACAAGCCGGTCACGGCGTCGTCGGTGGCAGAGCTTCTCGAGCTTTTCGACGCCAACGCCGAAGCCTTTCTCCAGAGCGTCGGCGAGAGAAACGACGACGAAATGCTTGCCGGGTGGACGCTCCGCGTCGGAGATAACATACTCGGCACCCAGCCGAAGGTCTCCGCACTGCGAGCTTTCATTCTCAGCCACGCCGTGCACCATCGTGGACAGCTTTCGGTCTTCTTGCGACTGCTGGATGTGCCGCTGCCCCAGGTCTACGGCCCGACCGCAGACGATCTCGGCGCCTTCGGCTAGGCCAGCTTTTGCCGGCGTAGCCTGCGCCTGACCCGGCCGTTTCTAGTACTCGAAGCTCGTGTAGCTCACCTTGAAGAAGAGCGAGTACAGAATCGGCACCACGCCCAGCGTAAGCGCCGTGGCGAAGACCAGCCCGAACATGATCGCCACTGCCATCGGCTGGTACATCA
>JAOTUP010000438.1 GCA_029863825.1 Acidobacteriota bacterium
ACGAACTTGCGATAGACCCAAAGGGCCTGCAACATGCCGAGCATGCCGCTTCTGGTGACGGTTCCGTGCACTGTTGTCAAGTCCTGGGCCCGCTTCAGACGCCACGGGCCACCCACTGTTACGGGAGCATCAGTCGCCGCGCGCCGCGTTTCGCATCCGTGACCGCTTGTCAGCGATTACGCTTCGGCCGCGATTCTACCGACTTCGGTACCGAGGCCCGCTGAACTCAGGAATTACCCTGCAGTGCTCGTCGGCGCTGTTTCTCTTCCAGTTCCCGCAATCGCTTGAGCAGAATCTCCTTGCGGATCTCCACTTCCCGCTCATAGTCGATGAGATTCCCGTCCTCGACCATGTAGACACGCGGGAACTTCTGCACATCTCCGCGTTCGTCGAACTGGATCGTTCCTGTGACACCGACAAAGTCTCTGAGTCCGCGCACGCTCTTCCAGAAATCCGTTGCCGCGGGACCTCCTGCCCTGAGCGCCTCGGCGAGCACCATCACGGCATCGTAGCCGTGTGCGGAGTAGAGATCCGGAGAGAGTGCGTACTTGTTACGGAACGCCTCGACAAACTCGACGATCTTCGGATCTTCGCTCGTCAAATCGAAGCCCGCCTGGGTGATGAAGACACCTTCCGCAGCCTCCGCGTTTTGCTCGATGGCGGTCGGTGCCGCAAACGCCGCGGTAGTCAGGATCTTCCCTTCAAAGCCTTGGTCCACCAGCTCCGAGATGATGAGGCCAATGTCTTCGGCGTAGGCAGCCACGTAGACGCCTGCCGGATCGAGCGCTTTGACACGATCCGTCAAACCGCTGAAATCGGCCGCGCCCGGCGGGTACTCGATGACGTCCAGAACCTCGCCGCCGTTGCGCTCGAACTCGGCTTGGAAGACCTCGACGATCCCTTTGGCATAGGTGTCCACTTTGGCCAGGATGACGACATCGGGAAGTTGAAGTTTCTGCGAGGCGAAATTTCCCATTGTCGTCCCCTCGCGCGAATCGGAGGGGAAGACGCGATAGAAGTTCTTCGAGATGCCGGTCAGCTGTGGCGTCGAGGCGGACGGCGAGATGAGCACGCGATCGAAGCGGTCGGCAGCTTCTACCATCTGGATCGCCTCCGCCGAAGTCACGCCACCGATGACCGCGAGTGCACCGGCGTTGTACGCCTGAGTGAGAAGCTCCTGCCCCTTGCTCGGGTCACCTGCGGAGTCGACGGTGTCGAGTTCAACCTGGTATGGAAACTCCTCGTCGGCCACAAGTTCCTCATATGCAAGGTCGACGCCCTTGCGCACAGCCTGCCCATATATCTCATGCATCCCGCTGAGCGGCAAAACGGCTGAGAACCGGACAACCTCGTCCTTCGGACAAGCACTCAGCACGAGTAACAACGGAATGAGTCCAAGGGCACGACGCATTTCCTATTCACCTCACTCTCGAGCGATCCACATGGACTTTCTACCCGTACGACCTCGGCATGTCAAGGCGGCCTCTCGAACACCGCCTCCTTTCCAATAGATCGCTGCCAGGAGAAACGCGTTCCTTGTCGCAGGCGGCTTCGATGCGGATCTCCGACTGGCGACGGTCTGCTGGCAATCTGTTTTGCCGCCAGCACCGGCACGTTGTGAGCGTTGCACACGCTCTTTTGGCATAGATCCCGAAGCCATCTTTCGCGGTCTTCTTCTCCTCGGATGTTCTCGCGCCCCGGGGCGAGCTACAATCAGCTCATGCCGAAGGCCCGTCACCTCACACTGCGCTGTCCTGAATGTCAGGCGGATCTGAAGATCGACGCCGCTACCGGCGAAGTGATCTTCCACAAGGCTGCCAAAAGGCCGACGGCGGCCGGCAAGGACTTCGAGAAGCTCCTGCAGGAGCTCAAAGAGGAAAAGACTCAAGCCGAGGAGATCTTTGAGCGCGAAGTCGAGGCGCTCAAGAACCGCGACCGCCTGCTGGAGGAGAAGTTCCAGCAGGCATTGCGCCACGCCGAGGAGTCACCCGACGACGAGCCGCCCCCACGGCCATTCGATTTGGATTGACCGCATCCGCACAGACGACGTGCGAGAAGCGCCCTCCAGAGGCGTCGCCACCTGCTGTCGCGACCCGGTGTGCTCCTACAAGCGAAAGCTCAAGTAGTAGGCTCGCCGGCCGCGCTGCACTACGAGAAGCACACCGCCACGATCGAGCGCACGAAGAACCTCGTGCGCCAGGTCTTCGAGCGCACTCAGAGGTCGGCCGCCGGCGCGCAACACCAGATCGCCCCGGCGCAGGCCCTTGGCGGCCGCCGGTGATCCCGAGAGCACGCGCGAAACATACAGAATCCCTTGGCGTTCTGTCGCAATGATGCCCAGACGGTCCTGAAGGATCTTCACTCCCAGCTCCTCCGGCGGCCGCTCCGCCCAAAGATCGAGCGTCACGACCTCTGAGTCGCGCCAGATCTCCACCGCCAATCGCGAGCCCTCCGGCACCGAGTAGAGCGCGGTCATCAGATCTTCCTTGGCTGCGATAGCGCTGCCACCGATTCCCGTCACGACGTCCCAGCGCCTGAAACCCGCACGATCGCTCGGCGAATCCGGATAGACAGCCTCGATCAAGACACCCCGATCCCTTGAAATGTCGAGGCGCTGCGACAGCTCTTTGTCCAGCGTGCGCAGTCGCAGACCGGTCCAGATCGGTTGCAAAGAGCCGAA
>JAOTUP010000307.1 GCA_029863825.1 Acidobacteriota bacterium
CGTCGACAACCCGACGTGCTCGATCCGCGGGAATGGCGAACCCGATGCCCTCTGCGCCGGCGATAATCGCCGTGTTGATGCCGATGACGTCACCGTCCAAGTTGACCAACGGCCCACCCGAGTTGCCCGGATTGATCGACGCGTCGGTCTGCAGGAAGTCGGTGAAGAGCCGTTCACCGCTCTCGGCGGGAACCGTTCTGCCGCGCGCGGAGAGGACGCCCGTGGTCACCGAGTTCGATAGGCCGAGAGGATTACCCAAAGCCACCACGGTCTCTCCGACCAGAAGGTCGGAGCTGTTGCCCAACTCGAGAGACGCCAGATCCCGGGCGTCGACCTTGAGCACAGCGATGTCGGTATCTCGATCCAACCCCAACACTTCTGCCTCGAGCTCCCGGCCATCCGCCGTCGTTACCAGAACCCTCGAGCTTCCTTCGATCACGTGGGCATTGGTTACGACGACACCATTCGCCTCGATGACGAACCCTGATCCCAGAGACTCGACACGCCGGCGTTGGGCGAAAAAATCCCCAAAGAAAGGGTCCGGGGCGCGGACGATGGCTTCAGCCGAGATATTCACTACTGCTGGTGCGACCTTTTCGACAATTTCGACAATCGGCGTGCGGCGGTTCGTGTTCGCCGCCGTTGCGCATGTCGGTAGTGCCAGCCAGCTGATGACGACGACCAGAATCGCCGAGCCCGAGAGTAGCCCGGTTCTCGCCAGCGTGCGGCCAACCGTCCAGTCCCTGCGACGTTGTCTTATCCTCACCTGTCCAACCTCACTGCAGCAGCCCGAAGTACAGAAGCACGAGGTCCTCTTGATTCGGATTGCTGATCTCGTGACTCTCGCCAGGCTCGATGACGACGCAATCGTCACATTGCAGCGGGTGCCTCTCGTCATCCACTTCGATGACACCCGATCCGTGGCGCACGACAAACACTTCGTACATGTCTTGATGTGTGTGACGGTCCGCCTTCTGTCCGGCCTTCACCACTGCCTGAGAGAGATTCGTCAAGCCCGGGATCGCACCCGCAGCGAGAAAAACTCGTTTGGCGATCTCGGGGTTGTGCGACACCGGCTGCTCGAGGACCTCATTGAGAGAGATTTTCTTCATGCCCTCTCCCTGCACCCACGGGGACCGTCGGCCTCAGCGCTTCTCCACGCGCTCCGCCAGCCGCTCGAGATTGTCCTCCAGGCGATAGCGAAGATCGGCGTCGGAAGTGATCGCAATCGCTCGCTCCAGAAGCTCGATCCCCTGCTCGACCTTCCCGGCCTTCAACGCCTCGTCTGCCTTCTGCAGCAGGGCCAATCGGTCGAGCTCTTCATCTGCCCGCATCCCCCACTCCTCTCCTCCAAACTGTCGAATGGGGCCGTCGGCGAGCGCCCGGGCCCGGCCGAGACCTTCGCCCCGCGCCTCGAGTTGCATGAGCTGAAAGTACAGATCGACTCGCCCCGGCAACAGATCGATCGCCCGTTCGAGATACGCAACACCGCCGCGCGGTTCGAGGTCACCGAAGAGATGCACATAGCCTGCAAGGGCCGAGGCTTCGCCGAACGTCGGCGCCAGGTCCAGAGCCATCTGAAAGGCGTCACGCGCAACCACCGCCAGCCGCCCGACTGCAGCTGTGTCACCCGTGCGACGCGCCCCCTCCAGTCTGACCAACAGATGGCGCCCGTAAAGAAGATAGGAGCGAGGGTCGAGTGGGCCACGCGCCAAAGCCTCTGCGAACAGCACGTCGGCCTCTTCGAAGCGCTGCTCAAGGTCGCGAACGTGGGCCAGTCCGGCGTAGGCATCGGCGTTGTCGGGATCGTAGGCGAGAGCGAGATCGTACAACCTGCCGGCCGAGATCTCATCTCCGAGGCGAACTCGCAGACCCCCGAGGTCGCCGAGCACTGCGGCCGGCGAGGCCGAGACGACATCGACGTGCGCTGCGGTAGCGAACTCAGTCAGTGGCAGACTCGCGGCCGGCGGCCGCCCGTTCAACAGATAGCCTCGAAGCTCTTGCTCCAGGTCCTCGAGTCTGAGCTCAAAGATCTCTTCGAAGCGGGAGGCCGGAGACGGCTCGGCAGCACTCCCCAGAAACCTCGCCAGCCTGCCCGACATCGGCGATCTGGACGACAGGAGATAGTGCACCAGGCCCCACGAGGCGGCGTAATAGTGGCCAGCTTCAACTTCCGCATGGCCGGCGCCGGTCGCCCTCACCTCCAGGACCTCGGTGAGATCCAGCCGCCCGTGACGGCGTAGCCACTCCAGGTGCCGCTCGACCGGCCGACCGACAACCGCATACCCTGACTCGACGGCGAACGTGCTGTAGTACTCGGCAAGCCCCTCATTGAACCATCGCGGGACACCGGGAAAATTGTGCGCCACCAAGAAATGGACATACTCGTGCAGGACGACTCCGAAGCCCCCGAGCAGCCGCGGGTCGGCATTGAGCGTCATGTAATTGCCGTCCGGGTGGCTCAAGAATTGGCCCAGGACGCGACCCTCGCCACTTTCGTGACCGCTCTTGAACGGAGCGAAGCTCGCCTCGTCTCGGAAGGCGACGATTCGCGTCGGCACCGGCGAGCTCATTTCCATCTCCGGCGCCAGGCCGGAAAAGGCCGCCCGGAACACCTCGAGTGTCTGCGCGATCGCCGCCGTCCGCTCGATCGAGGCATTCGAGCGCAACACGAAACTCGCCGTGCGCACTTCTTTCCAGTCTTCCACCGCCACTGGCTGCGCCGTCAGTGAGAACGGCGCCAAGGCCAGCGTCACGACAGCGGCAGCCAACGCGACGCGCTCGATTCGTCGGCTTCCCGATTTTCCCGGGTCCTTCCACTTGGCTGGCTTGCCGTTATTCATTCCGGTCTCTGGCGAAGAAAAGCTCCGGAAAACGTCGAGCTGACTTCCGGAGCGCCACATCAGTCTAGCAGTCCTTGCTCGAAAACAAGCTCGCCTTTGCGCGCCTCGGCGCTCAAAAACCAACCACGAACAGCACTCCGGACGTCACGACCACCGCAATGAGAAACCAGCGGAGGAACACCGCCCCGCGTTTCACCGCCACCTTCGTCGCTACCCACGCACCAACCATATTCCCGGCGCCGAGGACCAGTCCCGCGCTCCAATCCACTTGCCCGTGGCGCACGAAGACTGCGAGGGCGAAAAGCGTGAAAAAGAGGACGATCAACACCTTGACGGCGTTCGCTCGCACGAGATCGAAGCCCGAACCGAGCACCAGAGCGGCGAGAAGAAATATGCCGACGCCCGCCTGGATGAACCCACCATAGACGCCTATTGAAAAGAACAACACGGCGCTCACAATCGGCGACATCGGACGATCGCCGAGTCGCCGTCCGAGAATCCATTCTTGCGGACGTGCCAGGATCACGATCGCCATGATCAGCATCAGCACGCCGATGGCGCGGCGCAGCATCGCCTCGTCCAGGCCGACAGCGATGCGGGCACCGACCAGCGCACCGGCAATGGCCGGAAGCGCCAGCGCGATTCCCGACCGATACTCCAACACTCGGTGGCGGCGGAAACCGGCCACGGCAACCATGTTTTGCAGCAGGATTGCCACACGATTCGTGCCGTTGGCGAGGCCGGCGGGTAGCCCGAGGAACATGAGGGCCGGCAACGTGACCAGCGAGCCGCTGCCGGCGAGCGTGTTGACGAAGCCGGCTACGAAGCCGGCAACGACGAGAACAATGTATCCGTACCACGGCACT
>JAOTUP010000124.1 GCA_029863825.1 Acidobacteriota bacterium
GCCGTCCGCCTTGTATCGTGAGCAGATCGGCACGCACCATCGCCGCCTTGACGCGGCTATCGAAGAACGGATGGGTTCGCCAGTAGCCGTACTCCTTCGATTCCGGAAGGCGACTTCGCATGAGCTCCATGAGCAGGCGGTAGCCGTTCGGATCGTAGCCTGCCGCCGCCGCCCAGCGCTGCCCTTCGCTGTCCGCTTCGTCTTCGAACTCCCGGCTGTAACTGCGCAGCAGGAGCTCGCTCACGACCAGGCCTGCCGCCGCCGTGCCCATGATGCGGTCGCCGCGCGGGTTGCTGGGATCGTAGCCCCCGGTCGGCGGGATGTAGTCGTCCCTGCTGTTATTGGTGGCAATGATGACACCCGCGAGCACCGTCTGACTGAGGACATTGAGCAGCGTCGCCCGGCGCTGCATCTTGAGACCGTGATTCATCACCACATGCCCGATTTCGTGCCCCAGCAGACCTCCGAGCATGTCGTCGGTGAGGCCGAGATCCAGCATGCCGCGAGTGATGAAGATCTGTCCCGCCGGCAACGCGAATGCATTCGGGACCGGAATGTCGACGAGGAAGAAGGAAAACGGGTAGGCGGTGAAGCGGGTTTCCTGGGCGATTCGATAGCCGATCTCGGCGACGCGACGCAGCTCTTCTGGGTTGTCGTAGCGCCCGTAGAACTCCATCGCCTGCTGCGCCGCCTCCAGGCTCTTGCTGAAGATCTCAGGGTTGTCTACAGGCGGCGCTTCCTGCGCCATCGCAAAGGGCGCGAAGAAAACGAACGCGAGTGCGAAAATGAGTGTGCGGCGCATGCGAGGGAGTTCCAAAGCAGGATCCATGCCGACGTCGTGTCGCTATGCTAGCTTGTCGACTTCTCGCTGTGGGTAGGTCGAGAGTATCCCAAACAGGGCCGCCGCTCCGGGATCTGCGAAATGGGAAGGCACATGGAGACGCGCAAGGACAATCGCAAGGTGCTCGCGGAGGATCCGTTCATCTTCTACCCGCAGCCGCCAGACTGGCGCTGGCTGTCCTTTGCCGAGGCCGCCGAAGGAGTCGAAACGTGGCGAGCGAGTCTGAGTGGTCTCGCGGCCGGTGCGAGAGTCGGGATTGCCGGTTCGCCGTCGGGGGCAGCCTTGGTCGCCGATATCGCGGTGCGGGCGTCGGGGCTGGTGGCGGTTCCACTCGCCGATAGCGAGATCGAGATGAGCGACTCCGGGTGCGTCGACTGCATCCTGGATCTCGAGGCATACGAGCTCCGGACGTTCCCCGTGCCGCCGGCGACGGCCGGCACGGCGAACGGAGCCAGTCCCCAGCGCCCTGCGAGTAGTTGGTCGAATGGAGGGTGTGTCGTGTGGAGAGGCGCTGCGCGCGACTGTGCGCCCGTACTCCTGCGCCGGGAGCGTCTCGAAAGCGCGGTGGAGAGAATGGGACGTGACATCGGCGTGCTGAGAGAGCGCCCAATTGTCGTGCACGGCAGAAGTCTCGGAGACGCGGGTGAACGCGTCGTCGTGGAGTGGGCCATTCACGAGGCGGCGGCTATCGTCATCGCCGCTCCGGGGACAGAGATGTCGGTGGCTGGGTGGGTTCGCCCGACGCTGCTGCAGGGCTCGCCGGCGGAGCTCGGCGAGTGGATTCGGAGCTGCACAGCCGAACGGCACGGCAAGCTTGTCCTCGAGCGCCGGTTCCGGCGTCTTGCCGCGGTCGTGGTCCTCGCGGACGAGACCGTCGACGAGGAAACGAGCCGTCAGTGGCAGGAAGTCGGAGTGCGGGTTGTGAACGCGCCGACGCTAGGGTCCGCGGGCGACGATCGGCTATGATCCGGCGGTTCGTATCCGAAGCATGAGGTCGCTCGATCGACCCCGACTCATACCGTGAAAGGACCAGACGATGTCTGAGACCGAGACGCCGAGTAAGCGGGTACTGCTGCCGCTGGCAAATCAGGCGCCGGTGGCGGCTGAGATCGGCGAACGAGCGGACACGGTGTGGACGCGTGGCGAGGGAAGTGCGCCGGCGATTGCCAAGGTCGCGAGCAAGAGCGTTCGCGGGCCACAGGGGCGAGTGGCGATCGTCGACGGGTGCCGTACTCCGTTCTGCAAATCGGGCACGGAGCTGCGGGATCTGGACGTCGTTGACCTGGCGAGCATTCCGACTGCCGAGGTCGTGACTCGCAACGATCTCGATCCGCGCGAGATCGATCTTTCGGTCTACGGTGTCGTTGTGCCGGCGCTGCATGCGCCGAATCTGGGACGAGAAGTCATCTTCCGCTCGTCGTTGCCGATGACGATTCCGGGGACGACCGTCAACCTCGCCTGCGCATCGGCGAACCGCGCCATCACTTCGGTGGCTGAGGCGATCCTGTCCGGCCAGTGCGAGGTGGGCCTGGCGGGCGGCGCAGAGTCGCTCTCCAATGTGCCGATTCAGTACTCGAAGAACGCGGCCCGGCGGTTGGTGGAGTTCAGCAAGGCGAAGTCCCTCGGCAAGAAGCTCGGCGTGTTATCGAAAGTTCGGCCCGGCGATCTCGTTCCCGTGCCACCTGCCATCGCCGAGTACACGACCGGTATGACCATGGGGCAGGCGTGCGAGAAGATGGCGAAGGAGAACGACGTGTCCCGCCGGTCGCAGGACGAGATCGCGCTCATGTCGCATCAGCGGGCGGCAGCGGCGGCCGAGGACGGCCGCCTCGACCGCCAGATCGTCGCGACGTTTCCCAAACCCGGGTACGACCGCGTGGTGACGCGCGACAACGGAGTGCGACCCGACAGCTCGATAGAGTCACTGACCGCTCTCAGACCCGTCTTCGACAAGCGCTACGGCTCGCTGACGGCCGGCAACTCGAGCCCGATCACTGACGGCGGCGGCGCCGTCCTGTTGATGAGCGAAGAGAAGGCGAAGAGTCTGGGGTACGAGCCTCTCGGGTACGTGCGCTCCTGGGCATATGCGGCGCTCGATCCGGGCAGCCAGTTGCTGCAGGGCCCCGCCTACGCCGCGCCGATGGCGCTCGATCAGGCCGGGTTGAACTTGCGCGACATCGATCTCGTCGAGATGCATGAAGCGTTCGCAGCTCAGATCGTCTCCAACATGAAGGCCTTTGCCTCGAAGACATTCGCCCGCGACGAGCTGGGCCGCAGCGAGCCGCTGGGTGAGATCGACCTCGAGCGATTCAACGTCAACGGCGGTTCTATTTCAATCGGTCATCCGTTCGGAGCTACCGGTGCGCGAGTGACCATCCAGCTGCTCTCCGAACTGGCTCGCCGCGGGCTCGAGCTCGGGCTGATGACGGTGTGCGCCGCCGGCGGTGTGGGCTTCGCAATGGTCGTTGAACGCGGGTAGCGGCCTTTGAGTGCCCCGCTGGCAGGTCTTCTCGTCATCGATCTTTCGCGGCATCTGCCGGGCCCGTTTGCGGCGCGCATGTTGGCCAATCTCGGGGCGCGGGTCATCAAGGTCGAGGAGCCGGAGCTCGGGGATCCGGTGCGATCGGCGCCGCCGTTCAGCGGTGGGCGGAGTCTGCTTGCTGAAGCTCTGCTGTCGGGTCTGGAGAGCATCGCGTTGGATTTGAAGCAGGCCGGCGGTCTGGAGGTGGTCGAATCACTGCTCGACCACGCCGACGTGCTGCTCGAGACATTCCGTCCCGGGACGCTCGAGCGCTTCGGCCTCTCGCCACCGCAGCTGCGAGAGAAGTTCCCGCGACTTGTGATCTGCTCCCTCTCAGGCTGGGGAAGCAGCGGACCGGCGGCGGGTCGAGCCGGGCACGACTTGAGCTATCAGGCGGCGGCGGGAACGCTCGCAGCCACTGGTAGAACACCCAATCTGCCGGCCGCCGATCTTCTCGGTGCGTGGAGCGCCGTCGCGGCAATCAATGCAGCGCTTTTTGCCCGCGCGCACAGCGGTGCCGGAGCGCGGATCGACGCGTCGCTTTTCGACGCTGCGGTGGTCGGCAACGTGACCAACGTTGCTGCCGCGCGGAGTGTCGAGTCCGAGCTGCCAGCTCCCGGACCGCTCACCGGAGCGCTGCCCTGCTACCGGATCTATCGCACTGCCGATGGGCGGCTCTTTGCCGTTGCCGCGCTGGAGGAGAAGTTCTGGCGCCAGTTCTGCGCTGCTGCCGAGCGCCCGGATCTTCTGGCGCTGCAGTATGACCGCGACCCCGATGCTCATCGACAGGTCGGCGAGCTGATGCTTGCGCGGACTTCTGCCGAGTGGGCCAAGCTCTTCGGTCGACACGACATCCCGGGCGAGCCGGTAGCACGCCCCGAGCATGCGCTCGAGGGCGATCAGGCGACGGCGCGTGGGCTTGCCGGCGGAGCGCGAGGGGGAATACCATTTCCGGCACTCCTGGACGGCGAGCGTCCGGCGATGACGGGCGATATGCCGCGGCTCGGTGCGCACACACGCGAGCTGCTCGCTCAGTTTTGCCCGGAGAAGCTCAAAGGCCCGCGTCGTCAGCGAGTCGCGGCCGGCATCGGCCCGCGCTTCAGTCTCAAGCGGTCGCTGGTGGGATGGGTCGGAACGCTGAAGCGGTGACCGTCGACAACTCGTGAGTTGGGCTCTCATGGGTCCGACTGCGAATCGGGTCGAAGGTGTACCCCTCTCCAGACGCTTGTCGTTGATCGCGCTGCTCGATCGGCCGCATGGTGCGAGTCCGCGGCCACCCGCGAGGAGCCGAGTCGGACGGGTGTCTTCCCGGGTCGTCGCCCACCGTCAGGGCGCGAACGACGTCGCGCGCCTGATGCGAATACTTCTGGACTCGGGTCACGCGTGCACTCTTGGGAGAGAGGCGCGGTCTTTGCCTGCGGACCGCTGATAGAAGAGTTTCTTGACCGGAAGCCGATGACCGATAAGATCCTCCAAGATTGCGGAGGGATTTGGTAATGAAAATCGAATGGTCACGAGGTGGCTCTTTGTTGAAAGCTGGCGTCGGCCCACGGACGGTGATGGTGGTGACCTTGTTGGGTGTGGTTGCACTCTGGTCGGCGGCGCCCGGCCTCGCGGCCTCCGACTCGGTGCTCAAACTGGCGACGCTGGTGCCCGAAGGATCAGTGTGGGACAAGGCGCTTCGCGAGATGGGCGCAACCTGGAAGCAAGCTTCTTCGGGGCGAGTGACGCTGACGATCTATCCCGGTGGCGTCGCCGGCTCCGAGCACGACGTGCTGCGCAAGATGCGGATCGGACAGCTCCAGGCCGGGTCGCTCACGACTGCAGGCCTGGAACACATCGATGCCGGGTTCAAGGTATTGACGATCCCGCTTTTCTACGACTCGTATGACGAATTCTTTCACGTTCTTTCCGGACTGGCACCGGAGCTCGAGCGACGTCTAGAGGTGCACGGGTACGTGCTGTTGCACTGGGGACACGCGGGGTGGGTGCATTTTTTCTCGCGGCGACCGATGCATACGATCGACGACCTGCGCCGGTTCAAGATCTTCGTCACCGCAGGCTCCGATGACATGGTTGCCTGGTGGACGCGCAACGGTTTCCAGCCGGTCGCGTTGAGCCCGACCGATATCATGACGGGCCTGCAGACCGGAATGATCGATGTCCTGCCGACGACGCCGCTCGCCGGGCTTTCGTTGCAGTGGTTTCGTCAGACGCCATACATGCACGATCTCGGACTGGCGCCCCTGACCGGCGCGACAATCGTTTCGAAGCGGGCATGGGAGCGACTGGACGAGAACGATCGGACGCGACTCTTGGCTGTGGCCCGCAAGGTTGGGGCGCGTCTGGAGGAGGAGATCCCGCGTCAGGACAAGCAGGCCGTCGCCGAGATGGAGGCGCGGGGATTAAGAGTCACGACGAGCACTGACATGCCGCAATGGGAGAAGACGGCAAAGGGATTCGCCGCCTCGATGCGCGGGGCGATGGTGCCCGAAGACGTGTACGATCGCGCGGTAGCTCTTCGCGACGAGTACCGAAGACAGCAACAGGGCGGAGGTGATTCCTGAAGGTTGCTCTGCGGCGAGTAGAGGAGGCACTTCCGGTCGTCGCACTGGCGCTCATGATGCTGCTGCCGCTAGCGGAGGCGGCGGGGCGGGCGCTCTTCTCACGCGGCGTACCCGGTTCGGGGAGCTTCGTCCAGAATCTTACCCTCTGGGTGGCTTTTCTGGGTGCCGCGTTGGCGGCTCGGGAAGGCAAGTTGCTGTCCTTGGCGACCGGCGAGTTATTGCCGGGTGGCCGTCTGGGGACGGTGGCGCGGGTCTTCTCGGCAGGGGTCGGTGCAGGCGCATCGGTGCTTCTTGCCCGCGCATCTCTGGATCTCATCGTTGTCGAAAAGCAGGCGGGAAGCGTTCTGGCGCTGGGGGTTCCGGTGTGGTTCGTTCTGCTGGCCTTGCCGGTGGCGTTCGCGCTCATCGCTGTGCGGTTGGTGTGGCGGGCCGCAAAACAGTGGCGAGGTCGTTTTATTGCCGG
>JAOTUP010000125.1 GCA_029863825.1 Acidobacteriota bacterium
GGAATGAGCCGTCCGCCTGTGTCGCCGCGGCAACGAAGCCCGGTGCGTCACCCGCCTCGAGAACCGCGGCGCCGGCACCGTCGCCGTAGAAGAAGACCATCGGGTCGTCGGCTGCTGCCAGCTTGTGCATCATGTAGACCCCAACCACCAGGACCGTTCGCAGACCGGGATTGACCGCCAGCCAGCCAGCGGCAGTGGCCAGTCCGGTCGGAAACGACGCACAGGCACAGCCGATATCAAACGTGCCGGCATTGACGGCTCCGAGCTTGTGCTGCAGCACTACGGACGTCGCCGGCGTGATGTAGTCGGGGGAGTCGGTGCCGACGAGAATGAGATCCACATCCTCGGCTTCGCGACCGGCGCGCTCCAGCGCTCGCTGGGCCGCGCGCAGCGCCAGGTCCGAGCTGGCCCACTCGTCCGGCGCGTACCAGCGCTTGCGAATGCCGGTCGATTCCTCCATCTTGTCGACAAAATCAGGCAGGTGCGCAAAACGCTCCCGCAACTCGTCGTTGGTGACCTCGATCTCCGGGAGATAGCTCCCGGTGGCAATGATGCGGCCGTAGCGATCCATGCCGCGCTCCCTCAGGTGCCGACCACGAGACCGCCGTCCACCGACAGCACCGTGCCGCTGACGTACGCGGCCGCATCCGAAGCCAACCAGACATAGGCATTGGCGATGTCATCAGGTGTGCCCATGCGACCGATGGGCGTGTGAGCGACCATTCCGTCGAGGACCTTCTCCGGCATGCTCTTCAGAATCTCGGTGGCAACGAAGCCCGGCGCCACGGCGTTGACCCGGATGTTGTAGCGCCCGAGCTCGCGTGACCAGGTTCGGGACATGTTGATGACGGCGGCTTTCGTCGCCGCATAGTTGGTCTGGCCGAAGTTTCCGTAGAGGCCGACGACGGAGGAAGCGTTCAGGATCACCCCGCCGCCACCGCGAATCATGTGCGGCACGACGGCGCGGGCGCACAGAAACACTCCTTTGAAATTGACATCGACGACGGCGTCGAAGGCCTCGCCGGACATCACGCTCGCCACCTCGTCGTTTTTCCACTTGACGAGCTGCGCGTCGCGGAGGATCCCGGCGTTGTTGACCAGAACGTCGATCCGCCCCCAGCGCTCCGCGATCTCGTCGGCCGCGGCATTCACCATGGTCGGATCGGAAACATCGACTTTTTGAAAAAGCCCCTCGCCGCCAGCCTCGCCGAGATCTGCCGGAATTGCCTCAATCTCACTTCCGCCCACGTCCCATACGGACACACGGCACCCCTCGGCGGCAAAACACCTCGCCGTCGCCCGGCCGATACCCGCCGCACCGCCGGTGACGATGACCACCTTGCCTTTCAGTCCAGTTTCGATCATTCGACTCCTCTCCCCTCTCGCATCGTGCGCGAGATCGGCAAATGGAGCGGCTGGCGACTCTCGGTTCTGGCCACAACCGCCGCCTTCATCCGCTTCGTGGACTCCAAACAGATGAGGGCAGCCAGTCGGATACTCCGCCCAGCTGCCCTCGAGAGTTCAACGTCTTTTGCCTGGACTCCTTGCGCGTTCTCGATGTATCCGAGAGACGCTTAGAAGAACCTGTAGCCGATGGTCGCTGTCACCGTGAGCGGCGTGCCGTACGATCCGGTGAGCACACCCAGCGTCGGAATGTTATAGCCGTTGGTCAGGTACTCCTCGTCAGTGAGATTCTTGCCATTGAGCGTGATGCTCCAGTCGCCGGCGCTGTTGAGCCACCCAATCCGGGCGTTCACCAGACCGAACGACGGCTGCACGATCGGCAGCAAGGGCTCGGTTGTATTGAACGGATTCGGGCCGCCCTCATTTGTCAACACTGAGTCGTCACGGTAGCTGTAGCCGACGGCGCCCGTGACCAGACCACCCCAGGCCGGAAAGTCGTAGTTGAGATTGAGTGCGCCCGTGAACTCCGGGGCGTTGGTGATGACCTGCGTATCCACGAAGCCGTCGTTGTTGACGTCGAGAAAATCAGCATCGGCATTCAGATAGCTGACATTGCCCGAAAAACCGAGCCAGTCGGCCGTCGCTGATCGCCAGTCGAATTCAACCTCGAGGCCCGACATCGCGGCATCTCCACCGTTGACGAAGTTGCCGAAGAACGCATCATCCACGCCGTCTCCGTCAGAGTCGTATGACGTAAACGTCGAAACCTGGACGTCTGTGTAGTCACCGTAGAACGCCGCGGCGTTGAGCACCAGTCGCCGGTCCGCGAGAATCGACTTCACGCCCACCTCGGCCACGGTCAGCACCTCGTCGTCGAACGGCAGCGCCGACTCGGGAAAGACCGTTGTCTGGGCGCGTACGTTGTAGCCGCCACTCTTGAAGCCGCGTGACGCGCTGATGTACCCCATGACGTCTTCAGTAAACTGGTAGTCCAAACCGAGTTTGGGCGACACCGACGAAAAGGTCGTGGTCTTGTCGTAATCGGCGGCCACGAAGGTGATCTGCGAATAGGTGGCGTCGGAGTTGAAGGTGTTGAAGGCCCGTCCGTTCTTATCCTCCTCGGTAAGACGCAAGCCGAAGTTGAAAGTCAGCTTGTCGTTCATCTGATAGCTGCCGTCGCCGAACAGCGCAAGCGAATCAGTGTCGGTGTCGCCATCCGTGATTCCAAAGAGCGGATTGAGAAACGGGCTCCCGTCGATGAAGATGAACGGCACCAATCCCCCGGCGAATCCGTCGAAATAGTAGAGGCCAAAAACGCCGCTGAGGTTGCCCCCGGCATCGTAGATGAACTGGAGCTCCTGCGAGTCCTGTTCGTCGAAGTAAAAGGTCGTCGTGTCGGCAATCCGCGCCGGCGTGGTGTCGAAATCGATGTTGTTTTTGCTGTCGGACTCGCGGTGGGCCGTGATCGACTTGAACCCCCAGTCGTCGTTGATATCCCACTCGATCACCATCGAGTAGCCCTCGGAGTCTGTGCCGTTGGCGGGATCGAGACCGGCTTCGGTGTCGAAAAGGTTGGGCAGAGGCTCGCACGTGGTGCCGAGAAAGAGCGGACAAAGTGGATTCGCGGCGAGCCGCGTCAGGCCCTTGGGCTCGGCATTGTCCTCGGTCTTGTCGTAGGAGAATTTGACTGTGACATCGTCGGAGGCCAGCCAGTCGAAGGCGACCCGGTAGGCCATCGTGTCCTTGTCCGAGACCTCCCTGCCGGTGAAGAGGTTGGTGCCGTAGCCCTCGTGTTGAAGTGAGGCTACCGCCACCTTGCCACGCAGCTTGCCCTCGATCAGAGGCCCGCTGAAGCTCGCCCTGACGTCCTGATTGCTAAAAGACCCTGGAGTGATTGAAATGCGCCCCTCTGGCTTGTCGCTGATCGCCCGGCTCACGTATTTGATCGCGCCGCCGATCGTGTTCTTACCGTAGAGCGTCCCCTGGGGACCGCGCAGGACTTCGACGCGTTGAACGTCGAAGACGTCGAGAAGCGCACCCTGAGGGCGCGCCACATAGACGTCGTCGAGATAGAGACCGACGCCGGGATCGACGCCCCACAAGGGATCGGCCTGACCGATGCCGCGCATGAACGCCGTCAAGGTTGTCGACTGGTTGCGGCCGGGATAAATCGAGAGATTCGGCACGCTGGCCTGAATCTCGGAGATATCGATCGCTGCCGCCTCTTCGAGTTTCTCGCCCTGGATGACAGACACTGCGATCGGCACTTCCTGCAACGTCTCCTCGCGCTTGCGAGACGTCACTACAATGACATCGCTTGCCGCGAGCAGCGCCTCTTCTTCTTCCTCGCTCGGTGCTGTCTCTTGCTCGATCTCGGCCTCTTCGGCTTCCTGGGCGATCGCCGGCACCGTTGTCACGACAAGAGTCGCAATGAGAACGAATGCCAGCCCTCGCAGGAGCCGGGGCTCGCCGATGAGACGTTCTAGCTTCGAGTGATGCTGCATTCTGGGCCTCCTCTTTCTATCGACACTGTTTCACTGTCAGAACATTCACAATCAGGGTGTTCAGTTCGGCGAACCGGCGGCCTGCGCGGAGCGCGGCTCGAGCCCATACCGCAGTAGTTTCATAAACTCGCTGACCGCCTTCTGTGGGCTCATGCCCAAATGCATCGGCACGCCGAAACACTTCTCTACGGTGAAGAAGTAGAAGAGCCAGCGTGTAGCCACCATGACGGCGACCATCGGGTTGACGTCCCCGAACTCGCCGGCCTGCCGCCGCTGGCGAAATCGATCGCCGTAGGCTTCCTCGAAACGGTCAGCCATTCCTTCGTAAAAGGCTCGAACGTGCCGTCCCTCGAACTCGATGACGTCGACGTAGACCAACAGGATGTACGGAGCACAGGCCTCCACAACTTCTTCGATGGCCGTCGCCATCTCCTCGAGATCGTCAGGGAACTCGGCTTTCGAGAAGATGGTGTTGAGGCGAAGCTGAGGGTCGAGAATGTACTCCCAGTACTGTTCAATCAGCTGCTGGAAGATCGCCTCTTTGTTGGTGAAGTGGTGATAGAGATTACCCACTGACAAACCAGAAGCCGAAGCGATCTGGCGCATGCTGGTGGCGCGGAAACCCTGGCTCGAGAACAGCTTCAGAGCCGCCTCGAGGGCATTGGCTATCGAGACCTCGGATTTTGCTTCCTGGATGGCGCGCGGCATTGCCGGCTCACTAAAGCAAACTGAACGTTCGGTCGGTATTCTGACAAAACCCTTCAGCCTTCGTCAACCCCGTTGGAGGGAGGTCGCCGTACTGCTCGCATCCACACCACCGTGCCAGACAGCGTCTGACCGGCTGACGGCGCCCATCGAGAGAGCGCCAAGCAGGCAACTCTCCTCTGCGACGGTAACGGGAGTGGCTAAAGAACCCGGCCGGCTGGTCGATCTGCAACGGCACCTTCTGACGAAAATACCCGCCCTTCCCGGTGGAAGAGCGGGTGCGCTTCGAACTGATCAGTGACCTCCGGAAGCCGGATCTGAACTGGCGGAAGGAGACGCCGCCGGCTCCCGATGATCAACTCAGGTCGAAGGTCTTCCTGTGACGGGCGCCGAGCCGCTGCGGGAAGCCAACGCCCGCGTCGGTGGTTCCGAGGCTCCTTCTGTCATCCGCACCTTGACACCCGTGATGACACCGGGCTCGATATCGAACACGGCCTCGTAGCTCGCATAGCCACCCTTGTAGATCACCAACGCGTGCTCGCCTTCATCCAGCCACAGGTAGGACGGTCCGCCGTCGAAGTCACGTGCGATGCCAACGTAGACGCCATCGACGAACACCTCGGCCTTACGCGGCTTGATGTCGAGATCGAGCGCACCGACATCCAGGGCGCGCGCCAACGCCGGATTCATGCCACCCCTGGCTTGCCGATACGGCCCGTAGTAGGGGTATCCGTAGTAGTTGGAAAAGTATGGCGAGAAGTACGGCAGGCCATAGGCGCCATAAAAGCCAAACGACACCCGCGGCACAACGACAACTCGCCGACCACCGCCGCGTCGACCATGCGCCATCAGCGGGTCGACGACCAGTGCAACGATGAACGCTGCGACCAATAGCGCCAGCCCCCAACCAATCGATGCGTGCTGCTTCTTCATTCTCAGACCTCCAATTCTCTGCTCCCGCCTAGGAAGATCAGCAAACCCGGTGCCACCCCCCTCGGCCCTGCCTACGGCCGACGCGCCTTGCGAGATACTGGCTCGCAGTGTCGAGCATCGCTCGTGGTATCGGGCCGGACACTCGTCTGCAGACAACGTTCATCATGACTCCCGTTGAGACAGATGCGCGTAGAGTCGAAGTCGTTACAGGCCGGAATTCCGCGGTCGGTCAAACGGCAACAGGCGACACTCGCGGCCCCGGAAGAGGACGGTTCGTATGGAGGTGTCCGACATGGAGGCCAGGGAGCGGCCTCGTGCGGCTGCCGAAGCCCGACACATGGCACGAACGTTGCTTGCCCGAGGCGTATGAGAAAGATTGTCGTTTGCAGTAACCGACATACCCCGAGGACAACCTGATGAAGCAATTCACGCTCCCTGCCCTCTTCATCCTCGCCGTCGTGGCGCCCGCTTTGCCGGCCCGCGCCGACGGCCTCTTCTATCTCACCGGCAAGCTGGGCTCGACCGATGTCGACGCGGAGCTCCACAACGCCTTCAACCAGATCCTCGATGGCGACGACGACAGCCGCGGCTTTGGCCTGGGCCTGCGTTTCGGCAAACGCCTCGCCTTCGAACTGGCCTACCACGACTTCGGAACCGTCGCCGGCTACGGCGCGGCCTGCGCCGACCCGGAGGAGCTATGCATAGCGCTCGTCGTGCCGATCGAGGCCGACACCACGGCCGTATCCCTCACCGCCCTGCCGCATCTCCCCGTCTCCGATCGCTTCTTCGTCTACGGAAAGCTCGGCGT
>JAOTUP010000126.1 GCA_029863825.1 Acidobacteriota bacterium
CGGCGCTTCGAGGAGCAGATGTCCGCCCTGCTCGAGGGCTCGTGAGACGCGCTCGATGATGCGATCCTGGCCGGGTCTGATTTCCGGGTACGGAAACGACAGGTTCTCGCCGGCGCGATGTCGAGTCTGTGCGGCATCTCGCTGCAGCTCGTAATCGCGCAGCAACGAGTTGATTCGCCGGCGCACCAGCCGCTCGACGGCCGGCAGGTCGAGGTCCACAGGGTATCGTTGGATGGCCCGCTGGCCGATCTCGATCAGTACGAGCTCGGCACCAGCAACCCTATGGTCATTCAATTCGAGCATCCAAGCGTAGAGCATCGCCTGCCGCTCGTAGATCTCTCGCACTGCCGGTGCCAGCTCGCCGCGCCGCACCGATTTGACCTCTTCGACGACGGCGCCTTCCTCGGTGGTGCGCAGCCCGTCGATCCGCCCGCGAAAGGTCACCTGCCAGCCGCGGTGGGCGATGGATGCCGTAACCGGTACCTCGACGCGGTACGTGGAATCGTCAGCCTGCATATCCTCCTGATAGCCGCGGTGAATCGCCTGCCCCAACCACATTCGCTCATAGCCGCCGCGCTGCGCGAAGCCGAGATTTCGCCGCAGGTCGGCGTCCACGAGGTCGGCGACGGACAGTTCGAGGCGGAGGTTGTCGGCTTCGAATCGAGGCGACATGGCGCTCAGTATAGGCGGAGGCCTCGTCCGGGAACACTCGAAATGAGCGCAGCTGGGTTTGCTTTCCCAACCACCCTGAGGTAGCTTGGCAAGTCATGACCCGCTTTGGAGATTTCCCCAAGAACATCGTCAATCTGCCCGGACAGGGGCAACTTCCCAAGATTCCCCTGGCGGGTGTACGAGCGGTGCTGCTCGTTCTCGTGGTGCTGGTTCTGCTCTTTGGCTCGCTGTACCAGGTGGAGCCGGAAGAGGTCGGGGTCGTTTTGCGCTTCGGGAAGTACGCGCGGACCACCGAGCCGGGCTTGCACTTCAAGATACCGCTGGGCATCGAGATGGTGGAGAAAGTGCCGGTGCAGCGGCAGCTCAAGCAGGAGTTCGGGTTTCGCACCGAGCGCCCGGGAGTGAGGAGCGAGTTCACGCGTTCGGGACTCCAGGGCGAATCGCTGATGCTGACCGGGGATCTCAACACTGCCGTAGTGGAGTGGGTCGTCCAGTATCGTGTCGCGGATCCCCAGGAGTTCCTGTTCAAGGTGCGACACGTCGAGGAGACCCTGAGCGACATGAGCGAAGCCGTCATGCGGCAGATCGTCGGCGATCGGACAGTCGACGAAGTGCTCACCGTTGGTCGTCAGGAGGTCGCCGATCTCGTCGAGGTCAAGCTGCAAGAGCTGTGCGAACAATACGAGACCGGTATTCAGATCGAACAGGTGGTATTGCAGAACGTCAATCCGCCGGATCCGGTGCGACCGTCGTTCAACGAGGTCAACCAGGCCGAGCAGGAGAAGGAGACGAAGATCAACCAGGCCCAGTCCGCCTACAACAAGGTGATCTTCCGCGCCAAGGGGGAGGCGCAGCAGACGATCAGCAACGCCGAGGGCTATGCCCTGGACCGGGTCAACCGGGCGAAGGGTCAAGCTGCTCGTTTCGAATCGGTCTTTCGCGAGTACCGCAAGGCGCCGCAGGTGACCCGGCGTCGGATCTATCTAGAGACGATGAACGAGGTTCTTCCCAAGATGGGCACGAAACTGGTGCTGGATGAGACGCTGGAAGGCGTGCTCCCTCTCCTCGACTTGAAAGGGGTGGGCGCCGGTGTGCTGTCGACTCCTGCAAAGCCGGGAGGTGAGCAGTGAAAAACGTCGGCGTCGTTGTGCTCGTGCTGGCGGTTCTGGCGCTCGCCAACGCCGCGTTCGTCGTACGTGAGACCGACCAGGTCATCAAAACCCAGTTCGGAAAACCGGTGGGTGACCCAATCACCAAGCCGGGACTCCACTTCAAGCTGCCGGTCATTCAGAAGATCCGGCGTTTCGACAAGCGATTCCTGGAATGGGATGGCGACGCCACGGAGCTGACGACGAAGGACAAGCGGTTTATCTTCGTCGATACCTATGCACGGTGGAGGATCACCGACCCATTGCTGTTCTTCCAGCGCTTGCAGGACGAGCGCCGGGCGCAGAGTCGGCTCGACGACATCCTCGACGGCGAGACCCGAAATGCCATCGCCAACCACAATCTCGTGGAGCTCGTTCGTAGCTCCAACCGGGAGCCGGAGCAGGACAGCGGCCAGATCGATATCCAGGCGCAATTGGAGGAGATTCAGGTTGGTCGAGAGCTCATCCGCCAAGAGATTCTCAGGGCGGCGCAATCTCGGACCGGAGATCTCGGCATTGAAGTCCTTGACGTGCAGATCAAGCGAATCAACTATGTCGAGGACGTGCGCCGCAAGGTCTATGACCGGATGATCGCCGAGCGGCGGCGAATTGCCGATCGCTATCGATCGGAAGGCGAAGGCGAGGCGGCGCGGATCAACGGCGAGTTGGAGCGTGAGTTGAAGCGCATCCAATCCGAGGCGTACCGCACGGCCGAAGAGATCATCGGAACCGCCGACGCGGAAGCGACTGAGATCTACGCCAAGGCATACGATCAGTCGCCTGATGCTCGCAGCTTCTATGGTTTCCTCAAGACGATGGAGACGCTTTCTTCGACCGCTGATGAGCGGACGTCTATTCTGCTCTCGACCGAAGGCGAGTTCTATCGATTCCTGACCGACATTGGTCGTTGACGCGCTCTCTCTCTCTCTCTCCGCGCTCGCAGCACCAGGCGGGTGGCGACGACGCGGTGGGTTGCACACGGCATCCCGGTGTTGCCCGACTCTGCTCCCGTTGATTATCGGGCTGCTGCTCGGGGCGATGCCTCTGGAAGCGGCCTCATTGGGTTCGGCCCTGGCCGCAGAAGTGAGACGGGCGCGCCGTACGGCGACCGAAGTCGCCGTCCACATCGCCGAACTTGACTCGGGTCGGACAATCTACGAGTGGGAGGCGGACCGCGGGATGATCGTCGCCTCCAATGTCAAGCTGGTGACGACCGCGGCGGCGCTCGAGGAGCTGGGGCCCGACTACATTCTGGAAACACAGGCGCTGCTTCGCGGGCGACTCATCGACGGTGTCCTGCACGGTGACGTAGCGGTCATCGGGAGCGGCGATGCGACGATCTCCGGTCGCTTCTTCGAAGGCGACCCGATGGCGGTTCTGCGGCAATGGGCGCGGCGACTGAAGGAGCTCGGCGTACGCGCTCTTGACGGGGATCTCTACCTGGTCCACGGATTCTTCGACGATGAACTGGTTCACCGCGACTGGCCGCAGGATCAGCTCGCGCGCTGGTACGAGGCACCGGTCGACGCATTGTCGTTCAGTGACAACTGCATTCTGGTGCGCATTGTCCCCGGAGCGAGGCGGGGAAGCCGAGCGATGGTCCAGGTGGTTCCGGATCTCGATTTCGTGCATGTCGAGGGGACCGTCGTGACGACCGATTCGGTGCGCCGACATCACGTGATGGTGGACCGCGAGCCGGGTTCTGACACGATTCGAATCGCCGGACAAATACTCCGCTCGGCACCACCAGTCGAGACGTGGGTGACGATCGACGACCCCGCGCGATACTTCGGGTCGGCACTGGTCAAGGCCTTGGAGATCGAGGGAATCCGCGGAGTGCGGCATATCCGGTCGGTCGAGACCCTACCCTCGGGGCCGTGGAGAACGGCCATCACCTACCGCTCCGATCTGCTGACGATGATCGAGGTCACGAACCGCCGCAGCCAGAACTATTTCGCCGAGAGCCTGCTCAAGGGACTGGGAGCTCGGCGTTGCGACTCCGGGAGCTGGCGGGGGGGCCTGGAAGTGCTCGCCGAGTTCCTCCGGCGTGTCGGTGTCGACGCCGGCTATCGCTTGGTGGACGGTTCCGGAATGAGCCGCAACAATGTGTTTTCGGCTCGGCATCTGACGCGTCTGCTGACGTATATGTCAGCGCATCGGTGGAGCCGCGAGTTTCTGGGGTCGCTTCCCTACAGTGGCTATGAGGATCATCCTCGCTGGCGGACTCGCCTGGCTGAAGCCCCCTATCGCGGGAATGTGGTCGCCAAGACCGGCTCGCTACGCGGCGTGTCAACGATCTCAGGCTATGCGAACGGCGTGTCAGGGACGACCTATGTCTTTTCGGTCCTGTGCAATGGTGCGGGCAGCATTCGCGACGCGCGTCGAGCACAGGATCGGATACTCCGGGCTCTTATCGACCATGGCTAGGAGGGATCGGAGTTCGTTGACGTCGTTGATCCCGCTACCGCCTCGCTTCTTTCGGCGCCAGGCGGAGGTCGTGGCTCGCGAGCTCCTCGGGCAGCTTCTCGTGCGGGTTCATGGCGAGCGACGATTGATCGTACGGATTGTCGAAACGGAGGCCTATCTGGGAGAAGGCGATCGCGCGAGTCATGCCTGGCGGGGGCAGCGCACGCCGCGGACGGCGACGCTGTTCCGACCCGGCGGGGTGGCCTACGTGTACCTCGTGTACGGGATTCATCACCTGTTCAATGTCGTGACGGGAAAGGCGTCGGACGGCAGCGCGGTCTTGGTGCGAGCCGGGGAGCCGGTCGAAGGCATCCGATTCATGCAACGCAATCGCGGTCTCGAGACCGGAGCGCGTGACGGTGCGATCGCAGGCGGTCCGGGCAAGCTCAGCCAGGCGCTGGCGATCGACCTCGGGCTGAACGGCGCTGTTCTCGGTAGTAGTGAGATCAGCGTCTGTCGCGGAGCGCGGATGCCAGCTGCCTCGATTGCCGTCGGGCAGAGGATCGGAGTGGCATATTCGGGACCGGCCTCGCTGTGGCCACTGAGATTCGCCGAGCGCCTGAATCCGCACGTTTCGCGGCCGTATCCGTGGCCGGCTGGCTGAGAGGACTTGCTAGTCGAGCGAGATGTGCGCCGCCTGCAGCAGGCGACGGAACACCAGAAGCGCGTCGAGCGACGGCATCGGGCTGATCTTGAGAATCGTCTGGATGTCGTAGGTGCCGTTAACTCGAGTCAGAATGAATCCTTCCTGCGGAGTGATGCCCAGGCCCGGGAGGTCCTCGAGTTGGCGATTGAGTTTCGGTATGGCAGTCGGGAGGAGGTGCTCGACTTCGAGCTGTCTGCGAATCGTTCGCTCTGTCTCGGTCAGCGCCTTCTGAATCCGGTCGCTCTGGGGCTCGAGGCTCAGCGCAGCACGGCAATGTCGCAGAGCACGCTCGAACTCCCCTGCAGCCAGATGCCGGTCGCCGGCGCGAAGCAGAGAATCACTGTCGACGGTCTTCCCCGCAGCCGCCGGTGTCAGGGTCTCGATGTGGCGCGGCTTGACGAGCTTGATCCTTTTGCCGCGGAATTGTTCGAGAACGACCCTGCAGACATGAAACTCACTGGCGTGGGAGTGAAGGGCGATCTCCTCGATGGTTCGGTCATCATCGATCATCGCCAGGATTCGCACCGCGAGAGAGTCGTCCTCCGGAGTCTCGAGTCGGGCGACTACAACCGGCACCATCTGGTTGGACGGAATGGCGGCGCGGATACGCTCCCAGTCGTCGGCCCGCTGAACCCCTTCGAGGATGAGGGCATTGATGTTGAGGTCGAGCGGGATCATCTTGAAGTCGGGCAGCTTGCCGTCGAGGAACTCGAAGTCGCCCTTGGGCCAGGTGAAGATCGAGTAGACGGACTCCTCGAGCTTTAATCGGAGCATCTGGTTCAGATCATCCTCGGTGATATCGCCGTTGGTCACCAGGATCTTCCCGAGGAGCATCCGATTGGTCTGCTGCATGGCCATCGCCCTGGCAAGGGCGACTTCATCAATGAGTCCCCGGCTAACGAGGAAGTGACCGAGATACTCCTTCGGATCTGATGAAGCGGTCATGATGACCTTGCCACGGTCGAAGAAGACCTTCTTCTCTGTTTGACCGTTGCTGAGCACAAGGGTGCCGGTCTTGGACGTGTGCGCGAGCCACTGCAGAAGCTCAGACGCCTCCATCGTCTTCAGATTGCCGGAGATGGTCATGGATGTGCGCAGTCTACAGGAGGGCGGTGTGCGCCGGCCCTGGCTCGGACTGCAAGGAGCTCACTGGAAGAGGACCGGAGTCTCGGCGCTGTCTCTCCGAATCGTGTCGACGAAGCGGATGATCTTGTGCTGAAGTGACATGAAGAGTGTCGATGTGCGATAGCCGCCGCCGAAAAAGCGGACTCCCCGCAGCAGGCGCCCGTCGGTAACTCCCGTGGCGCAAAAAAGAATCTCTTGTCCAGGGGCGAGATCCTCACGCGTGTACAGACGATCGACGTCATTGATCTCGAGCTCAGAGAGGCGCTCTCTCTGCTTGTCGTTCAGGGGCGTCAG
>JAOTUP010000127.1 GCA_029863825.1 Acidobacteriota bacterium
GATCGCGGCCTCCAGGACCTGGAGATCGGCGATGAGCAGCTCGGTCTCGATGAGGCCGGCGTCGCGAACCGGATCGGTTTTCCCCAGCACGTGGGCGACCTCGGTTCCTCCGAAGCAGCGCACAACATGAACCAGCGCATCCACCGAGCGGATGGCCCCGAGAAACTGATTCCCCAGTCCCTCGCCACGGCTCGCTCCCTCCACCAGGCCGGCGATGTCGATGAATTCGACTACGCATGGCGTACTTTCCACTGGGCGCAAAACGCGCCCCAGCTCATCGAGTCGGCGATCGGGGACTGCCGCCATTCCGACATTGCTGTCGATCGTCGTGAAGGGATAGTTAGAGACGTTGGCCTGTCCCGCCGTCAGAGCGTTGAACAGTGTCGATTTGCCGACATTCGGTAACCCGATGATCCCTGTCGTCAGCATCGACTCATTCTACCCAGCCGGCACTCGTCACCGAATAGCGGGCTCACCTGGTTTCTCCGACTCACGCGGCCCAACTGGTAGCATCGCCATCACAATTGCCCAGCCACGGGCGAGCCGATACTTGCATGGAGAGAGTCAGAAGATGCGCTGGCAAGGACGAAGAACGAGTACAAATGTAGAGGATCGCAGAGGCCGCGGGCCGATGGTGACTCGCGGTCTGCCGATCGGTTGTGGCGGTATCATTCTCATTCTGCTGTTTACCTTCGTATTCGGCGGCGATCCACAGCAGCTCCTGGACGTCCTCGGCGACGTTCAGAGCTCGACTCGGCCCGCTCCTGGCGATCCGTCCGTCTCGCTGCCCGGCTCCGGCGAGCCTGTCGGCGGTCCGGCCGACCAACTCTCGACGTTTGCCTCCGTGGTCCTCGCCGACACCGAGGACACGTGGAATGCCCTGCTCGGACCGCAAGACGGCGGTTACCGGGAACCGACATTGGTGCTGTTCACCGACGCCGTGCGCTCGGCCTGCGGATTCAACTCGGCAGCCGTCGGCCCCTTCTACTGCCCGGCCGATCACAAGGTGTACCTCGATCTGAGTTTTTTCAACGAGCTCGCACGGCGATTCGGAGCTCCCGGCGACTTCGCTCAGGCGTACGTCATCGCCCACGAGGTCGGGCATCACGTGCAGAATCTTCTCGGCATCTCCGATCAGGTCCAGCAAGCGAGACGGCGCTCAGGCCCAACTGAAGCGAATGCCCTCTCCATCAAGATGGAACTGCAGGCCGACTGCCTTGCCGGCGTGTGGGCCCACCATGCGCACCGGCAGCGCAGCCTCCTCGAGCCTGGGGATGTCGAAGAGGGCCTAAGAGCGGCGGCGGCTATCGGTGACGACGCGATCCAGACCCGCAGTCTCGGCTACACGCGACCGGAGTCGTGGACCCACGGCTCTTCCGAGCAACGTGTCACGTGGCTCAGACGTGGCCTCGAGACCGGGGACCCCGGCGCCTGCGACGCCTTCAGGTAGCTTCTTCAGCCTCGAGATGACCTACCCGTTGAGGCGTTGTCCGGCGTCTCCCGCTGAGAGTATTATCACCAAGTAATGAGGCGGCGGTTTGGCGTCTGCCGCCCGACAAAAAATCCTCGATCCGAAGTGTCGACCCTGGGAGGTCTCAAAATGTCACAGTGCCGAAAGTGGATCTACGTCGGCTTCCTGCCGATCGTACTTCAGACGATCTCCACTCCGCCTACTGCTGCCGCGACTCAGGTTGCCAAGGGAAAATCCGCCATCGAGTCACTGCCGCTGCCGACAAAGAACGGGTACTACTACTTCCGCGGGAGACAGGATCCGCGAAAAGTGGAACTCGGTCGACTCCTCTTCTTTGACAAGCTCCTGTCCGGAAACATGAACACGTCATGCGCCACGTGTCATCATCCCCTGGCAGATACTGGGGATGGGCTTTCCCTGCCGGTTGGCGAAGGTGGACGGGGCCTGGGAGTGACGCGGGATACCGGCCGCGGTCGAAATCAGATTCACGAGCGCGTGCCGCGCAATGCGCCACCGATCTTCAACCTTGGCGCCAAGCAGTTCCGCAGGATGTTTCACGATGGCCGGGTAGAGAAAGACCCGTCTCAGCCGTCCGGTTTTCGCTCACCGGCCGGGCCGTTTCTGCCGCAGGACCTTGACAACGTCCTGGCGGCCCAGGCCATGTTCCCCGTCACGTCCGCCACCGAAATGGCCGGCCAGGCCGGAGAGAACGACGTTGCCGACGCGGCAGCTTCCAACGACGTACTGCTTGTGTGGGAGCTCCTGGCTCGACGACTGCGCGCCATCCCCGAGTATGTCGACCTGTTTTTCGAGGTATTCCCGGAGCTCCCGAGCGCCCAGGCGATCTCCTTTACTCACGCAGCCAACGCCATCGCCGCTTTCGAGGCCGTTGCATGGCGGGCCGACGACAGTCCCTTCGATCGCTTTTTGCGCGGTGACAAGCGCGCTCTGAGCCGCGCTGCGAAGCGCGGCATGAAGCTATTCTACGGCTCCATCGGATGCTCGTCCTGCCATGCCGGCGTCTTTCAGACGGATCATAAATTCCACGCCGTCGCCATGCCCCAGATAGGCCCTGGAAAGGGCGACGGACCGGATGGCCGAGATGATTTCGGCCGCGAGCGTGTCACCCTGTCTCCTTTCGACCGCTTCAGATTTCGCACGCCACCGCTTCGCAATGTCGCCATCACCGGCCCTTGGGGGCATGACGGCGCCTACAACACTCTGAGAGCCGTCGTCGAGCATCATTTCGATCCCCTGCAGGCTCTCGCAGACTACGACATCTCGCAAGCCTCGCTACCTGCGCGAGACGATCTTGATGCTGTAGACAGCGTCGCTCACGCTGACGTGGCGCGTCGCTCAGCGATCGCCGAGGCATGCGAACTTGAGCGCAAACACGTCTCGGTAGCCGCAACCGACGACATTCTCGCCTTTCTCCACGCCCTGACGGACCCGACGAGTCTCGATTTGAGACGCGACGTTCCGGCTCGGGTTCCGAGCGGCCTCCCACTGGCGGAATAGGTCGGTAGCGAGAAGGCACTCGCGTAGAGACCGATCATACGCCCGATGGTGATCGCCCAGGGAATCTCCGCCACCTGAAGAGGGGATCTCTCGAAGGTCTCAATGCCTGGGTCCGGCGTGCGGAACACGGCGACTGAGCGACCGATCTCGCGGGTCCAGGGGCCGACGCACTGCCGAGGACGAGCGTCTCACGGCGTTCGGGCGAGCTGAGATCCCGTCTCGGAACTCTCCGTGACGGCTCGGACGCGTCAAGACTTCGTGTCTTCAGCCTGTGCGTGAACTCGCGCGATCACTGTCAGCCACAAGCACAAAAAACCGACATGAAAGAACACCGGCCATGTATCGTCGACATCCGACGGGAGATAGCGCAGCAAGGAGTACAGAGCCATCAGGGAGAGCAGCGACCCGAGGAGAAGAACGAGCGGATGCGTGCGAACTCCTGCGGTCGCTGTGCCTCCTTGTACTGAGCGGATGCTGCCAGCGCCGGCTGCCTGGCTCCCGAGCCGAATCAGCAGCATGATCGCTGTCAAAACGATGAGGACGATGGACTTCATGGACTCATTTCTCCTTCCCCTTGACGGCGATGCCGGATGACGGCGCAGCTACTCGATCGACGCCGCGGCCGGGGGAACACGGTCCGAGTGTGTGGCATCGACACACACGCCTGCCTACCCCGGTTGCCGCGCCAACGCCGTCGCGCGCTTCTCCGAGGTACCGCGTCTCCAGGACTCGCATCTCGCCGCCGCTGGCCTCAGCGAGACGGCACACCGGTCTCGTCGTCGTCGGTTTCTTGGTCAGCCGAGAGAGCCTTCTGATCCCGACCACCTGCCGGGTTGGGCACGGCTCACGTCGGCACGCCTAGCCTGGGAAGGACGACATGTTGCACTGCGATCCAGACCGCGAGAGCGAGAATGAGAATCAAGTAGTCCACGAAAGATCTCCTCGTGCCGCTGACTCTACAGCCGGCATCCGCCGATGAGAAGCAGATCTTGCATGTAGAATACGATGAATAATCTGATTCGGTGCGCGAAGGAGGCAGCGAGATGACGACGATCCAGGAGATTCTCCACACGAAAGGTCACGAGGTCTGGTCAGTCACCCCAACTGCAACTGTCTTCCAAGCCCTCGAGCTGCTGGCGGACAAGCGAATAGGGGCGGTTCTGGTCGTCGAAAGCGAACGACCAGTCGGCATCTTCAGCGAGCGAGACTATGCGCGAAAGGTCGTTCTCGAAGACCGGACGGCCCGTGAGACGACGGTCGCGGACGTCATGACCTCGAACCCGGTCTGTATCCGTCCGGAGCAGACGATCGATGAGGCGATGGCACTGATGACTGCCAAGAGATTCCGCCATCTTCCAGTGATCCAGTCAGACCGCCTCGTGGGTCTCGTCTCGATCGGCGACGTGGTGAAGGCCAAGATCTCGGAACAGACCTTCGCCATTCAACAACTGGAGAACTACATTACGAGCTGACTCATGACGGTGCCCGTTTGAGAGCCCCTCTGGCCGCAGAGCAACGGGATCGGGCCATCGAAACGATGGCGCAACGCGGGGTCGGAGGATATGCCCGTGCCCTTTCGACGTCACCCCACGTAACGACAACACCATGGCATTGCACGATACACTCCGTGAGTCGATCAGCCGCAATCGAAAACCAGGGAGAGTCTTGGTGACAGAGGAAGAAAAGAGACATTCGGTGCGAGTCGCGGCGCGGCTCGAGATCCAATACCGAGCCGATGACGTCGAGACCGAAGGATTCATCGACGACCTGAGCGAGACGGGCGCCTGGATCGACACGCCTCAGCCCCTTCCGACAGGTACGCGGGTCGACTTCACTTTCGAGCTTCATGACGACCAGGCCGATGTTCCAATCACCGGCAGCGCCACGGTCGTCAGAGTCCAGGAAATGGTCGGCATGGCTCTCGAGTTCAACGAAGTCGAACCAGAAGCGGCGGCGCGGATTCGCTTCTGGGTGGGTGCGCTGTACTTCGGACAGGATCCCGCAGAGCTCTTCTGAACGCTCCGTTCGGCAGATTGTTGTTCGGGAGACTACTTTCACTCCAGCCGCATCGCAAGCCTCAGCCGTGGGCGTCCGAGTCGAGCTGATAGAGGAGTCTTCGATACTCCTTCGACGCCAGGAACGCGGCTCCGTCCCGATCAGCTCGAAAGTGTTTCTTCTCGTACTTGTCGAGCTTCGCAACGCGTCTCAGCAGCCAGGTTGCAATCGGTCTGCGACCCGCGAACTTCCCCATGACGAGATCGTAGGCAGGTCTGATGTCTCCCATGACGCGCGCGATCAGGTCGAAAGTGGGCGCAATTCCTGGACTCAGGTCGGTGTTCTCCAAGAGACGAAGCGGCTGCGAGGCCATAACGGCCTCGAAGTCGCGGGCGTAGTGCCCTCCACCGATGGGTCCCGTATGGTAGGAGTCGCTCCCCTCGCTCGACCCAGGCGGCGGCTTGCGAAAAATATCGCAAATGAGCAGATACCCCTTCTCTCGCAGGAGCGAGGCAGCCTTGGAAATGGCCTCGGAAAGCGGTCGGATGAAAAGCAGGCTCTCGCTGAACAGAACAAGATCGTAGTCTCGCTCGCAGCTAAAGCTCTGAAAGAACGTCGTGTGCAACGGTGCACGACCCGCGAGTGCCTGACGCGCAAGGTCAGCCAGAGGACCCGGCGGCTGCACACACTCCACCTCGTATCCTCGATCGAGAAGCCTCAGAGCGTTGGTGGCCGGGCCACAGCCGACATCCAGAATGCTCTCCACATCGTCGGGGATCGCCGATATCAGCTCCTCGGTGTAGCGCTCCTGCGCAGCAGCCACGTTTGCCACCTCGACCGGCATCTCAGGCGGCCAATAGCCGTAGTGCAGGTGCTGGATGCCGAACAACGTGCGAGCGAGTATGTGGCTCACCGCGAGACCGGTCTCACGAGACGAAACCGTCGACGGGTCACTTCTATGTCTGTCCGCGTTCTCCACTGGATCTCCTTTCCCACGTTAACGGCAGCGCTCATCCGCTCGTGACTTGATGCGTCCGACAGACCGTGAACCCACCCGAGCCAGGGCATCTCAGGTCTACGACGGACATCATCGCGTGAGACGGTACTCCTCGACTTCGCAAGCGTCAAGCAGACTCGGTACGGGTCAGGCAGACGCGTGATGAATCGTCGATGAGCAACTCCTGACGATCGATGGACGGCGGGCTCGATTGACGTCCACGGATCCCGAGTCGTAGCCCCCTGTCGCACTCGAGAATCACTCGGTGCACAGTGGCTCGTCGCTTCGACCCGGTGGAAATCGATTCGGGACTGATCTCCGACACGGGCGATCGGGAGTTTCGAGGACGGCGGCGACG
>JAOTUP010000128.1 GCA_029863825.1 Acidobacteriota bacterium
AATCCGATTGAATGCCTTGCGAATCCGAGCGCATCGAATCCGCGGCAACCTGCAGGGATGCGTCTCGGAATGCGTCGCCAGCAACGCGGCGGGATGAAATGGAATCCGCTCGAACCTCATGACCAAATGGAAGGCCTACAGGGCACCGAGGCGTAACGCGAGATGAGAAGCAAGCTCAGCGAAGAAGAAACTCTCCGAAGCTATCTCTTGGGAGATCTGGCCACGGAGTCCCGGGAACGGCTCGAGAACCGCCTGATGACCGAGAAGACGCTCCTCCAAGATCTCTCCATCGCCGAGGAAGAGCTGATCGACGACTACGTGAGCGGCGAGCTCGAACCCGCGGCGCGAGAGAGTTTCGAGAGCTCCTTCTTGGGTTCTCCTCAACGCCGACGGCAGCTCCAGTTCGCGGTAGCCTTGAAGAAGCATGTCGATGAAGCTGCAGCTCCGGTATGGCCCGAGGAACAGCTGGTGGAGCACAAGGTGCTGCCTTTCGCAGGCAGGTTGGCCAGGGTCACGCCGAGCCAGATTTGGCAGACGGCGATGGCGGCGGCCCTCGTCTTCGTCCTCGCCACTGCGGCCTGGCTGGCGGTCGGCAACCACGGGCTGCAGAGACGCATCGCCGACCTCACGGCCAGCCAGCAAGCCCTCAGACTCGAGAACCGCACCCGGGCAGAGCAGCTCGCCGCTGAGCAGGCCCGCAACAGCACCCTGAACGAGGTTCTCAGAGCCGAGACGAGCCAGATCGTCTCGCTCGAGGAAGAGCTCGAGGCCCTGCGGATGGAGGTGAGGCGGCGACTCGCCGAGCCAATGACAGCGATCGCCACCTTGTGGCTCCGGCCTGGACTTCTCAGGGGTGGAGGCCAGGTGGAACGGCTGGTGATACCGGGTGGCTCGACGTTGGTGCGCCTCCGGCTCGACTTGGGTGTCGATGACTACTCGAGCTATCGGGCGTCGTTGCAAGACGCGATCGGCGACGAGATCTGGTCGCAATCCAAGCTGGCGGCAACGAAGGTGGAGGATCGGGTCGCCATCGAGCTGACGCTTCCTACCGATCTCGTTCCTCCTGGCGACTACTCCATCCGCTTGAGTGGCATCGACGCCAGAGGAGACCTCGAGCTGATCGGCCGCTACTACTTCCGAGCCCTCTCCGACTAGAGCGCTTTCCGCTCTCGACAGATCCCCATCCGATGACCAGCTGGGCTGGGCGCGCGATCCTGCGCGACGAGCTCCCGTCACGTGCCCTGGGGCCGCGGGCCGGGCAGAGGCCCACCATGTCCTTGAAATGCCTTGGACCGTTCAATCATCAACAGATGAGAAGCAGACGATTCGGCACACCACGCCAGAGAGTCAATCCAGCAGGAAGAGACGATGCGTGTCACAGCAAGATCAACCTGTTCGGTCGCAATCCTCGACATCGATGGCCGCCTTGTGGTCGAAGAGGACCTCAGCCAACTTGACGCGTTCGTCGAGAGTCACCTGCGGACCGGCAGCAAGGACATCGCATTCAACCTCGAGCGCACGACTCAACTGGATGCAGCCGGCCTGGGCAAGCTCACGTACCTCTACGGTCGGATCACGGCTGAAGGAGGTCGGCTCCGGCTGTACAACGTTCAGCGACGCCTCGAGTACCTCCTGGATATCACCGGCTTGTCCACCGCTTTCCAGGTCTTCGACAGCGAGAACGCGGCCGTCGCCAGCCTGCGGCCCTCGATGTCCCACCGAAGCCTTGCGTTAGCAGCCAGCCGCGCCAGCGGGGCCAACCACGTTGCCATGCGTGGCGCTTCGAGTGCGAGGACCACGAGCTGCCGCGGCCTCGGCGGCTCGATCTCCTGCGACTCATAGGCGTAGTCGGGCGAGCGTCTCGACTTGCCAGTGCATTCGAGCCCGCCGACGAGAGTCGCAGGCAGCGCGGAGGCGTTGGCGTCGCTTCTGCGGACCATTGCATCACGCGCTCCTCGTTTGCTCCCTGCCGGCGTGAGCCGACGGCTGCGACCCCGTTGCTCGCTCGAGTCTCCAGCGCCCGGCAGAACGCCGGCCAGAAGCATGAAACGTTTCCGACTTCTTACCCATTAGCAGGTGAATGCAGCACGAGCCCAAAGACGACTCTTCACCATGAACCAGCGACAACGACAGCCCGACCTGCTCGAGATGCGATTCGGAATCACCGGGTCGACGCAATGTGTTGTGCACCGCTGCAGACAATCCTGTCGGCCAGCGGCTTACTGGGACGACAATCGTCCCGAAGGAGGTCAGTGATGAAGAACACCAGTAACACGACGATGCGGACCTGGGTCTGGCTCCTGACGCTGGCGCTGGGCGCAGTGATGCTCGGAGCCGCGCACGGCCAGACTCCACGCCCAGAGGCCAATCCGATTGACTGGGTCAATCCGATCGACTGCGAGCCGCTGGTTGTCTATGACATCAGCGGTTACGGCATTGGCGGCGCGATCCACGAGCACCTCGCGGTATACAGCGACGGTTTGGCCAGTGTCGCGTCGCTCAGCCCCGGCGGGTTCTTTGCTGAAGTTACCTGGGTGACCCCTGAACGCGCCCGGGAGTTCAACGACGAGCTCATCGCCGCCGGCGCCTTGGAGCTTCCGGACAGACGGACGGACGGCGTAGCGGACTTTCCGATGACGACGGTCACGGTGTTCAACGGCAGCCAGCAAAACGCCGTCCATAACGTCTTCAGCTTCTACGACATTGGCGAGGCGCGCGACTATGAGGCCGTCGTCGGAATCGTGGAAGCCTTCATCGGCGAGACATTCGCTTCCGGTGGCACGCCACAGTGATCTCTGGTCCACACTCTCACCGCTGACGGCGACGATGCCTCGAGGTACCGCACCCCGTTGCTGCGTTGTCGTCAGCGGTGAGTCATCACCCTTGCCCGACTCCCTTTCGCCCTTCGTGGTCCATTCCTGGTCCACTAGACCCCAACTGCTCCCTACCGTGCCTCCATTGCCGCCAGCTCTTGGGGCTTGCGTTTGTCGAGCTCGAGAAGGATGGGGAAGTCCGGATCGGCATAGGCGCAGTAGCGACGCAGCTCGCCTTCGATCGCCAGAGCCTCGGTATCGTCGCCCAGCTTGCGGTAGAGCTCGGCGAGCCGCAGGCGCGCCTCCATCCAGAAGGCTCTCTCCCACAGCAAGCGGCTTTTCTCGCGCGAAGCCTCCTCGAGCACGCTGACGGCTCTCCGTGGCTGTCCGAGCGCCTCCCAGGCCCGAGACAGAGCCCGAACGGTGGTGAAGTAGTCCTTGAAGTCCTCCCGGTCGCGGAGCAAGGCAGCCGCCGCTTGTAGCTGCGGTAGCGCCTCCTCCGGTCGGGATCTCGCGAGATCGAGGTTGCCACGAGCCGCCAGCACGTTACCCCGGGCCGCGCGATCGAGCTCGTCCGGGAGGCCTTCGAGGAGGAGCTCGGCCTCCGCCAGGAAGCCCAACTGCGAGAGATTCAAGGCGTCGTAGCTGATCGCCAGGGGATCGCCGTCCTCGCGACCCACGTGCGCGCCTCTGAGGAACTCCTTGTCGCCTCGTCGCCAGGCCACGAACCAGCTCCACAGATCGGGGCTGAAACAACGGTGTCGAGCCTGGACCGCCTCCGCCTTTTCGAACATTCCCAGGTCCAGGTAGAAGAGCGCCGCGTTCACCGCGGCGATCGACCTCGACGCCAGAGCGCGCCGGCCGAGAGACTCCACGATCGCGTCGACCTCACCGACGACGCGCTCTGCGTCGCCTTCGACCCAGTGCTCGTGCACCGAGAAGAACTCCAGAAAACCGTCCCAGAACGGCTCGATCGCGAGATCCTCCTGAAGCCGGCGAGCCCGGGCGACAAAGGGCCGGGCGGCGTCGAGATCGCCCGCGTGAAGAACGAGCTCCCATGCGAGCTGGGCCATGATTCTGGGATCGTTCGGCGTGACCTCGGCCAGGCGAATCAGATGATCGCGAAGCTCCTGCCGGCGGCCCAGGCTGCGCAGGGTCTGACGGAGGTTCTCGCTCGCCCAGAAGTGGCCCGGATCGAGCTGCAGGAGAGCCTGGTAGTGAGCCAGCGCGGCTTGGGCTTCGGTGTCGCTTGCGGCGGGGCCGCGGACCGCGTCCAGGAACCACGGGGAGATCGATCTCATCGAGTGATGGCTGCCGCGGATGAAGTAACGCTCGACGATCGTCGCCCGATCGGCGAGATCGACGGCCTTCTCCGCGTGGGGCAGGTACTCCTCCGGTGGGCGACCCTGGCGCTGGAGCGTCCATGCCAGGTGGGTATAGGACGAGGCGAAGCCCGGATCCTGGGCGATCGCCTCGCGCAAGAGCTGTTCCGCTGCCTGGTTCTGGTCCGGCCCGCCCCGGTCCTGCTCCTCGAGGAGCTGGTTCGCACGAGAGTAGAGCTCGAGCGCCCGCAAGGACGGTGTCGAGACCTGGGCCAGATCGGTCGTGCTCGACGACATTCTCGGCAGCACCTCGCCCAGGGTGTCTCTCACGCGAACGGAAAGGCTCGCCACGGCGGGCAGGATCTCCACATGCCCGAGAGCCTCCTCGCTCAGGGACACCACAACGGCTCCGTCCGCCGGTTTGTGCAGATCGATGCTGAGGAGATAGGTGGATCCCACCTTCTCTGCCCGTCCGGTCAATACAGCCCGGATCCCGCCGTCGCGCAGCGCCACTTCGCGGGCGAGCTTCGCGTCGACGCGGACATCGAGGGGAGCCCTCATGAGCCTCAGCGTGTTCTCGATTCGAGCCCGCGGCGCTACGTTGACAAAGTCGGAGTTGACGAGCTCACGATACAGGGCGGCCTCGAGAGTGTCATCGAGCGAGGACTCTCCGGTCCGATTGTCGAAGTCCGCGATCAGAAGCCAGTCGCGCTCTTCGAAGTCCGGAAAGCGCTGGCTCAACCCCGCAGTGTCGTCGAGGAACCACCAGGAGATCCCGAAGACGACCGCCGCGAAGATGCCCGCGGTCCCGAGCTGCAGCCAGCGGCTCCGACGCCAGGGGGTGTCGGTCCCGGCGTTGTCGAGGCGGTCCCGGCTCAGCCGCCAGGCGTCGATCTCCGAAGCGTAGGCGTAGACGGTATCCATCTTGCCATGCTGATGGCGGTGAACTGGGAGGCCCTCCTCCTTCTCCCAGGTCTGCACCGTGCGCACGGCCCGACCCAGGTAAACCGCGATCTCCTTCCAGGAATCGAGGGTTCGGTCGGTGTGCGGCGCGTCGACGCCCTTCTGCGACACGACTTGCGGCATTTGGCCTCCAAGAGGAGACGGAATTCCAGTGTACCCGAGACTCGAGGACGCTGCCACGACAGGGTCTCGTCACGCGGAGGAGTCCGATTGCGCGGATCCGCGCCCTTCTGCGCGCTCTTTCGCTTGCATCCCTCGCGGCGGGGCGTTCTCATGGAGAAGGCGAAGAGAAGAGGTCCAGAGACGACCGCTGCACTCGCCGTAACGGCTTGGCGAGCGGGATCGCCAAGTCAGTAGAAAGGAGGAAGATCCGATGTCCAAGAAGAGCACACTTCTCACATGCCTCGCGGCGCTGCTCGTTCTCTCGAGCACTGCGTTCGCCACGAAGGCGGGCGCCCAACCGGGCGAATACGACGTCTGGGTGGATGGTGACGTATCCCCGGACAACCCCCTCGTCTACCCCTACTACGGTGAGGACGGAGGGGGTCGATCGAAACCAGTGAACGTCTCATTCCAGGACCTGGACCTCGACTTGAGCTATTTCGAGGACGCGCTCAGCGGCGGCGCGAGTTGCTTCGGAGACGCTCACGCCGGCGATCTCGGGACTCCCATGATCCTCTCCGAGGAGAGGGACGAGTCGGCGCCGGCGCTGGTTCGCTACTGGTTCAGAGGCTTCGGCACCGGCTACCCAGACGACACTCGCGAGATCGCGTACCAGCTCGCGATGTCCGGTGCATTCAACGGTCCCTGGCGCCCTGAGTCCGGCGGGACCTCCACGGCCCTGGCGCTCACCGGGTGGGAGATGCGAATCGAAGGCAAGAAGCACAAGAGAATCGCCTGCACAGGGGACGGCTCCTTCCCGAACGGAGTAACGGTTACGGTTCTGCGCACCAACTAGGCGTCCCCTCTGGACGGGCTCGGCTGGCGCAGGCGTGGCAACGACCCGCCAGCCGGGGCCGCCAACCGCAGGGTGTGCCTTCGACCGTGCAGGCAGCCCGTCGAGCGCCCCGAGGCCCTGCTGCCCGGCGACAGCCATCTGGTCGAGTTCACCTGCCGCATCATCCAGCGGCGCTTCCCCCCAATTAGGCACTAGATGAGATGAATCGGTCGGTCTCCCCGCTGGGACAATGTGCCAGTGGGTACGACCACG
>JAOTUP010000129.1 GCA_029863825.1 Acidobacteriota bacterium
CGCAGCGGCGGTATCGAGCCCCCGCTGACGCCAGACGTCTTTCTTCCTTCGCAACTGCGCAAGAGCCGCCATCGTCGCCTTGACGACGTTCTGGGGATTCTTCGAGCCCAGCGACTTCGTCAGCACGTCCTGGATCCCGGCACTCTCGACGACCGCTCGCACTGCGCCCCCAGCGATAACTCCAGTTCCCTCGGAAGCAGGTTTCAACAGAACCCTGCTCGCTCCAAAGACGCCGAGCGATTCGTGCGGAATGGACGTCCCCTCCATCGGCACGGCAACGAGATTCTTCTTTGCAGTTTCCACGCCCTTGCGAATCGCGCTGGGAACTTCCTTCGCCTTGCCCGACCCGAAACCCACACGACCGTTGCCGTCACCGATGACGACCAGCGCCGAGAAAGAGAAGTTCTTACCTCCCTTGACAACCTTCGTCACGCGGTTGATGTGGATGACCTGCTCGAAAAACTCAGGCTCTCTGCTGTAGTCCCTGTCCAAGATTTCGCTCCTTCGCCATCCTTAGAACTCGAGTCCCTTTGACCGCGCACCCTCCGCGACCTTGCGGACTCGCCCATGGTAGATATACCCACCGCGATCGAAAACGACCCTGCGGATCCCTTTCTCCAGCGCCCTCTCCGCCACCGCTTCGCCTACGAGACGCGCAGCATCGAGATTCTTCGTCCCGTCTCCTCGAATACCGTCTTCCTTCGAGTTGGCCTGCACCAGAGTCACACCTTGCACGTCATCGATGACCTGTGCGTAGATGTAGCGCAGGCTCTTGAAGATCGCCAACCTGGGCCGTTCCTCGCTTCCCGATACGCGACGACGAACCCGCCTGTGCGCACGGAACCTGCGCGCTCTTTTTCTTTCCGACTTATCCACAGTTCATCCTCCGGCCGCCCGGCTAGCTGCCAGCTCCGGCCTTCCCGACCTTACGCCGAATCGTCTCCTCAACGTATTTGATCCCCTTGCCCTTATACGGCTCGGGTTTGCGCAGCGAGCGAATCTCGGCCGCAACCTGTCCGACGCGCTGTTTATCGGCCCCGCTGACAGAGATCTTGTTGTTCTTGTCGACCTCGATCTGAATGCCGTCGGGGATGGGATACACGACCGGATGCGAGTACCCGAGGGCGAAGTGTACCTCTGACCCCTTGACCTCGGCACGATAGCCGACGCCATTGATCTCGAGCTCACGAGTAAAGCCGGCCGACACTCCGACGACCGCGTTCGACAACAAGGCCCTCATCAAACCATGTCGAGCCCGCTCATTCCGGCCATCGCTGCTCCGACTGACTCGTACCTCGCCATCGGCAATCTTGACCTCCACACAGTCGAGGACCTGTTCGGACACTGTGCCCTTCGGCCCTTCAGCGATAAACATGTTCCCGTCGACCTTGACCTTGATCCCGGCCGGCACTGGAATGGGGTTTCTTCCTACACGCGACATTGTTCTCTCCCGTTACCTACCAGATCTCGCAGAGGATCTCGCCACCGACACGCCCCTGTCGCGCATCGCTGTCCGTCAACAGGCCGGTGGACGTCGAGACGATCCCGATCCCGATGCCGTTCAAGACGGGCTTCAGCTCGTCGGCTCCGCGATAGACGCGACGTCCTGGGCGACTGACCCGCCGCAAGGTGCGGATCGCCGGCTCTCCTTCATCGTTGTATTTCAGATAGACCCGCATCGACCGTTTCACCGGATCGTCCTCGATCGGCGCATAATCCTCGATATAGCCCTGCTCCTTGAGGATGCGACAGATCTCCAGCTTCACTTTGGAAGCCGGCAGATCGAGTCGATTGTGCTTCACCAGGTGGGCGTTGCGGATGCGGGTCAGTAGATCCGCGATCGGGTCGGTCATCGTCATTGCATTAACTCCTTCGTCCGCCCCTTACCAGCTCGCCTTGGTCACGCCGGGGAGATACCCCTGCAGCGCCAGGCCGCGAAAACAGATCCGACACAGTCCGAACTTACGCAAGTAGCCACGCGGACGCCCGCAGCGCAAGCAGCGGTTGCGATGGCGCCCTCGAAACTTCGGCTTCTTACTCAATTTGGCGGTCTTTGCCTTTGTTGCCACGTCTACACCTCGCGTCCTAGCTGGCCTTGCGGAAGGGCATCCCCATACCGCGCAGAAGATGGAGCGCCACATCGTCGCGCTCGGCTGATGTCACGATCGTCACATTCATGCCTTTCGGCTTGTCGATCTTGTTGTAGTCGAGATCCGGAAAAATCAGATGGTCGGGAATGCCCATCGTGAAGTTGCCTCGTCCATCGAACGAACGCGTCTGAATGCCGCGAAAATCACGCACTCGCGGCAGCGCGATGGAGATGAGCCGATCCAGGAAGTCCCACATCCGGACACCGCGCAAGGTCACTCGGCAGCCGATCGGCATTCCCTCGCGAACCTTGAACGCCGCGATCGATTTTCGGGCTCGCGTGATCGTCGCCCGTTGCCCTGCAAGATGGGTCAACTCCTCAGCCGCATCATCCAGCAGTTTGATGTTCTGGGTAGCCTCACCCAAACCGACGTTGAGGACGATCTTCTCGATGCGAGGTACCGCCATTACATTGTCGATGCCAAACTCCTTTTGCAGGTTCGGCACCACCTCGGTGCGATACAGCTCGCGAAGCCGAGGCGCGTACGAGGCCTTCTCGGCGCCACGGGTTTTCTTCGATTCCTTGGCCATGCTCGTCGCTACTCCTAGTTGAATGTCGCTCCGCAGATCTTGCAGGATCTGACGCCGGCCCCGTTCTCGAGTCTCGTCCGGCCCGCCCGCGTCGGCTTGCCGCACTCGGGACAGACCAGCTTCAGATTCGACAGGCGGATGGGCGCCTCTCGCTCCAGAATGCCCCCCTGCACCGACTGCGAAGGATTGGCACGCGTGTGACGCTTGATCAGATTGATCCGCTCCACGATGGCCGTACCTTCAGCGGGAAAGACCTTCATCACCTTCCCTCTGGCACCGCGGTCACGGCCTTGCGTAACCAACACTTCGTCGTTCTTCTTGATCTTGACTTTCTGCATGGTGTCGATCCTCGAACAGCGCCGAACGCTGTCAGATCACCTCCGGCGCAAGGGAGATGATCTTCATGAAACGCTTGTCCCTGAGTTCCCGCGCCACCGGCCCGAAGACACGCGTGCCGACGGGCTCTCCGGCATCGTCCACAAGCACTGCTGAGTTCGTATCGAAGCGGATGTAGGAGCCGTCCTTTCGCCGTTGAGCCTTCCGCGTACGGACGATGACGGCACGCACCACCTGGCCCTTCTTGACCGTCCCGTCAGGCGTCGCTTCCTTGACCGATGCAGTGATGACATCGCCGATACCACCGGTCTTACCTGCCGACCCACCGCGCAAGTGAATACAGGCGATCCTACGGGCACCCGAGTTGTCCGCAACATCCAGTACCGACCCCATTTGAATCATCGCCTAGGACCCTTTGCCCTTCTCGAGGACCCGCTGCAACCGCCACCGCTTGAGGCGAGATAACGGCCGACTGGCGCGTATCTCCACCTTGTCGCCAATGGCGCATTCGTTCTTCTCGTCGTGGGCGTAGTAGCGCTTTCGGCGCTTCACATATCGCCGATAGAGCTGGTGCAACAAGGTCTTTTCGACCTCTACAACGACGGTCTTGTCCATCGTGTCGCTCACCACGGTGCCGACCATGGATTGGCGCGGAGCCCGCTCGGCTTTCGCTGCTGCTTCTGACATCGCTTCCACTCCTTCAGCCCTGCGCTGACTCCCGATCCCGCAACACCGTCAACACTCTTGCCAGGTCTCGACGCACGGCCGGGATCTTGGCAGGGTTCTCGAGCTGCCCGGTGACCTTTTGGAGACGCAACGCGAAGAGCTGCTCAGCCAGCTCCGTTTCCTTTTCGCGCAGCTCCTCTACCGTCTGCTCTCTCAGATCTGCTGCTCTCATTGCCCTGTCCTCACACCTTCAACTCTTGCTCACGAGATACGTAGCGAGTCTTGATGCCGAACTTGTGGGAAGCGCTCGCCATCGCTCCTCGCGCCACACTCTGCTCAACACCTTCGAGCTCGAACAGAATGCGACCCGGCTTGATCACTGCGACCCATTCCTCTGGATTGCCCTTGCCTTTGCCCATCCTCGTCTCGAGCGGCTTCTTGGTGATCGGCTTGTCGGGAAAGACACGAATCCAGATCTTTCCTCCGCGCTTGACCCCACGGGCGATGGCAATACGCGCGGCCTCGATCTGACGCGCAGTCACCCAGCCGGCTTCCAGCGCCTGCAGGCCGTACTCGCCAAAGGCAATATAGTCGCCGCCCTTTGCTTGCCCGCGCCGTTTTCCGCGCTGGTGCTTTCTGTGCTTGACTTTTTTCGGCATCAACATCGTCGTCGACTCCTACATAGACGCGCCGATTCGGCGGCCCTTCTCCCTCAACAAATCACCCTTGTAGATCCACACTTTGACTCCGACGACTCCGTAGCTGGTTCGTGACTCGGCCAACCCGTAGTCGATGTCGGCTTTCAGCGTGTGCAAAGGAAGACGACCGTCCTGGTACCACTCGGTTCGAGCAATCTCATGCCCTCCGAGGCGGCCGGAGACCATCACCTTGAAGCCCTTGGCGCCGAAACGGAAGGACGCTTCCATGGCTTTCTTCATCGCTCGCCGAAAGGCCACTCGCCGTAGCAATTGATGCGCAATGTTCTCCGCCACCAGCTGCGCTTCCAGCTCGGGTCGACTGATCTCCTGGATGTTGATATGGACCGGACGCCCCATCCGCTTCATCAGATCATCCCGCAGCTTGTCGACTTCGGCGCCTTTGCGCCCGATGACGATGCCCGGTCTCGACGTGTAGATAGTGACCCGCAGCTTGTCGGCTGCGCGCTCGATATCGACTTCACTGATCCCCGCATGACTGAGTCGCTTCTTCAATTGATCCCGGAGACTGAGGTCTTCATGCAGCAGCTTGGCGTACCCGCGATCGGCGAACCATCGCGAGTGCCACGGCTTGTTGTAAACCAGTCGAAACCCGTACGGGTGCGTTTTTTGACCCACGCTTGCTTCTCCTTACCTGTCCTTCTCGCCCTTACGGGTGTCGAGCTTGATCGTCACGTGACTTTGCCTCTTCAGGATCCGAAATGCCCGACCCATTGGCTGCGGGCGGATCCTCTTGAGCGTCGGCCCGGGATCTACAAATATCTCCTTGACGAACAAGCGATCGATATCCACCTTGTCGTCTCGATTCTCTGCGTTGGCAACAGCCGACTTCAGAAGCTTCTGGACCGAGCGCGCGGCCGCTTTCTTGCTCAGCTGCAGCAAGTTCGAAGCCTCCTGAACATCCTTGCCACGGATGAGATCGGCCACCAGTCGCACTTTCTGCGGCGAAGCCTGCAAATAGCGAAGACGTGCTTTGACTTCCATCGTCCCGTACCTCGAGCCCGCTATCGCGGCCGCCCCATCTTCTCGACTCTCTTGCCTCCATGGCCGCGGAATGTTCGCGTCGCCGCGAACTCACCGAGCTTGTGCCCGACCATGTTTTCGGTGACGTAGACCGGAATGAACTTCATGCCGTTGTGGACGGCAATCGTCAAGCCGACCATTTCCGGAATGATGGTTGAGCGTCGAGACCAGGTCTTGATGACCCGGCGATCGCTACCGGAAATCGCCGCTTCCACCTTCACCAGGAGGTGATCGTCGATGAAGTAACCCTTCTTGAGAGATCGAGCCATGACGTCTCAGCTCCTACTTCTTCCTGCGCCGAACGATCATCGCGTTCGTGCGCTTGTTCCTGCGAGTGCGGTAGCCCTTGGTCGGAACACCCCACGGAGTGCATGGATGGCGCCCGCCCGAGCTGCGACCTTCGCCACCGCCCATTGGATGGTCAACCGGGTTCATTGTGACGCCGCGGTTGTGCGGTCTTCGGCCGCGCCAGCGCTGCCGGCCAGCCTTACCGAAATCGCGGTTCTCGTGGTCGATGTTCCCCACTTGGCCTATCGTCGCCATACACTGCACGTGAATGCGCCGCATCTCTCCGGACGGCAGGCGGACAAGAGCGTAGCTCCCCTCCTTGGCCATGAGCTGCGCACCGCCACCGGCACTGCGCACCAGTTGACCACCCTTGCCGATTCTGAGTTCCAGGTTGTGGACAATCGTACCCACCGGGATACAGTGCAGCGGCAGCGCATTGCCGAGATCGATAGGGGCCTCGACGCCCGAAACCACTTCAGAGCCCACCGCAAGACCGGCGGGCCATAGAATGTAGCGCTTGTCACCGTCCGCATAGTGCAGCAACGCGATGCGGGCGGACCGGTTCGGGTCGTACTCGATGCTGGCCACCTTCGCCGGGA
>JAOTUP010000130.1 GCA_029863825.1 Acidobacteriota bacterium
CCAGTTTCCCGTCGCTGGCGAAAAGCTGCTGAGGAAGGGGTCGGGGTTGGCGTTCCCGTTGTACAGGTGAAGGGTGCCAGACGTATCGAGGACGAGATCCCCGGCGTTGGTCGGGGGCTCGGTGCCGTCGCTCTCGAGGACATAGATCGTTTGCACCAGAGTTCCCGCCGGCGTGTACTCGAGGAGAACATCTTCGTTCGACACCAGGACATTTCCGGGTGCCAACGATGTCGGGCCGATGCCACCGAAGCTGAAGGCGAGGGATCCGGTCAACGGCAACTCTCCGTTGCAGCTTTGTTCGAAATCCACGGAAATCGAGATCGGCTTGCCCCACCAGTCGTAGATCATCTCGTGAACATCGAACCAGCCGGCTGTCGATGAGCAGCCGAATCCGTGGGCACTGATCTCCATGTAGGGTTGCGTGGGGTGAAACGGATCGTCTTGGGCATTCGCGTAGAAGCCTGGCGTGAGCTCGACGTTCCCGACTGCAGCGAAAGCGAAGCTCCAATTCTCAGGGGGGGAGTCATGGCTGTAGCGGATGAAGGGGCCCTCGCCAAAACTCCTCTGCATGGACCAGTCCCCAGTGAGATGGGTAAAAGTACCCGACTCGCCCCGGCCGATCGGATCGCAATCCGGGGGTTCGGAGGAATCACACTGGCTCTCGAACGTAAAGAGCGCGGTCTCTTCGAAATCAGCGGCCCTCAGAAGCGAGGGAAAGACAGTGGCGACCACAAGACATGTGACAATCGTTGTCCGTCGCGTTCTCATACTGGAACGCGCCACGCGGATCGCGTGCCAAAGAGCTTGTATCTGTCGCCAAGATCGCATGATTCTCTCCTTCCCTGTTCTCTCACTCCCAGATTCACAGACCTGGCGCAGGATATCGAGAGAATTGCGCCACCGGCAACATTTAGCGTTGCATCGCTCCACCCAGTGCTCGATCAAGATCTCATGCACGACGGGGAGCTGGCTAGGAGTTTACGGGGAAGGTAAGAGTATTCGCTGTGTGGGAAGCCACAACCGCACCGGCGCCGGCCCTGCAGCGCGATTGACGGGTGGATCTCACCGCGGCGCGCCACAGGATGCGGCGAAGGAAACCGGCGAGGTGTCTGCGAGGTCGTCAGTTAACCGTTCGGTCTGCGGCGCTCGCGCCCAGGCAGCTCGCGGTGAATGTCCGAGCGCTCTTCGAGGATTCTCACGGCTTCGTCCCCCCCTCGTTGCGGTGCGCGCTCCAGCGCTTCGGCGTAGATCTCTCGACTCAGCTGATGGAATCGAGTCGACTCTGCGTCGTCGCGCACGGCCTTGGCTGCTCGTCCGAGCTGCAGAAGTGCGTTCGAGACCTCGGCAGCTACCGCCGGATCGAAGTCCTGGCGCTCGACGAGTGAGGTGAGGGACTCTGCGGCGGCGCCGGTGAACTGCGACCGGTCGGTTAGAGTCGCCGTGGCGGCGATCGATCCCAGGGCTCGCGCACTTTCGACCGGCGCCTCGTCGGCCATCTCGTCAATGGTGACGATGGCCTTGCCAACGACGTCATCGATCTGTCGTCGAATTCGGCGGTCGGAGACGTGCTGGCGCGTCTTGAGCAGCTCCTGGCTCGATGCCTCGAGCTGTGCCAGCTTGACCGCCAGCTCCTTGCCTGATGCGGTGTCGACCGCCTCGAGGTCGGCCTGGACCGTCGCCAGCGCTTCGTGCGCTGCCTGCGATTCGACGCGAGAAGTGACGAGCGCCTGGCCGGCCTCGAACACCGGCTTCCACGAGAAGCCGCACAGCAGAGCGAAGCCGAGCGTTCGCAGAAGTACTTTGGTATCGCTGTTGCCCAGGACGTAAACGCCGACAAACCCGGCGCCCATCCCGAGCACGAGAGCGGCCGCAATCGCCTTCGTCGTGCTGTCGCTGATCGGTTCGCCGACGGTAATCGACCAGACCCACGACAGGAGGCCTCCAACGCCTCCGAAACCGACGACCCAAATCGCTGCTCGCCAGTCGACCTGTCCGTTGGAATGAGTCATGAGCAGCCTCCTAGGGAGAGGGGGATAGGGACGCGGATCTACGGGCGCTCATCGAGAACCGGATCGTCGGTTCTGGCACTTCCAGCCGCCGGCTTGAACTTCACTGCGTACTTGATCAAGCGGCGGCGCGAGACGTGGCCCGTCTGCTTCAGTGTGCAGGTCGCCGTGGGGTTGTCGGGTGTGACTTTGACGCTATCGTTCCATTTCTTGGGCGGATACCCTGAGATGACGCGAAAACCGCTCAAGATGGCGTACTGGCTGGGAGCGGCGTCGTGGCTCCAGACGACGTGAACCCGAAAGGGCTTGTTTCGCTTGATCTGGGGAAGGGCGACGTCCAGTGTGAAGTTCTTTCTGTCGGCGTGGGCATTGACCGGCATGCTCCTGGCCTCCTTTCAGTGGCGTGACTGCCTGCCCGAGTCCTGGCGAGGCATGGAGGGTTGCCGCTGAGACATTACGCGGACTCTTGCGTTCGAGGCTATACCCGAAGAGGCAGGGGATCGACCCACCCGCAATGGGGGTATCGCCTCCGGCACGGGATCGCGAGCGAGGCAACTCAGGAATCCGAAACGTCTGCCTGCGGTCCGCGACTTCAGAGGCGCGCCGGGATCACTGCCGTCGCCGCTGCGTGGACTCCGAGTGTCTCGTCGTCTTGCAGAAAGGCCGTGAGGGAGAGATTCTCTTCGGTCCAGGCCGGATCGAGATCGAGCTCGATGTGGCCGGAAAGCGAACCGGAGCGGGCGTCAAAGGTGCCGGCGGCGAGAAGCTGTCGCACCACGCGATTGTTCTCGAGCGTTCGGTGCGCATTCTCGCCTCTGGTGACCGGGGTCTCGAGCCCGTCTTCGACAATTGCGAGCCAGGCACTGAGTCGCTCGACAGCGGGATGCTGTTCGAACGCGGCGCTCATGCGAACCGACAGCTGCTGTCCGCCGAGCCGAGTCACGCTGACGTCCAGGGTCGCGAGAGCAGGCACCGCGGTTGCCTCCTCGATCAGGCGGGTGACTTCACGTCGGTCCGAGCCGACTGCGTGTCGCCGGCCGTTGACGATGATCTGCGGTGTGTAGATCCGGTCGGCGCCGAGAGCGGTGCCGTATCGGCGCTGACGCTCGGACCAGGCAGACGAAGAAAAAGGGTCCGTCCAGCCGATGTAGTTCCAGTAGTCGACGTGAAAAGCGAGCGCGATAATCGACGGCTCACGTTCGGAGAGCTCACTCAGCAGGCGATCAGCTGGTGGGCAGCTCGAGCAGCCCTGAGAGGTGAACAGCTCGACCACGACCGTCTTCGCGGCTGGTACGGGAGGCGTCTCACCGATCGCTTCGGTATCCTGTGGCCTCAACGCCAGAGAGGGCAGCGCCACTAGCGCAACGAAGAGAGCCGCGCCGCCGAAGCCCTGAACGGTCATCGCTGAGCTTCGACGTTTCATGACGTGTGGACGGGCGGTAGGGTATCACCGGCAGTGGACACTGTCCTGCGTGTGCGGCGGTCGCCTCCCACGGCAACGGCCGCGGGATCGAGAGTGCAAGGCAGGCACTGGATGTGTGTAGGGTGGACCCGTGTGAGCCTGTCCAACTCGAAACTGAGACGATCAGGTTCGGATGCGGCATGATTTGAGGAGATCGGTTGATCAGGCCCGAAACTTGCACCAAGAAGCTAGGAGTGACGCATAAGGAGATTGTCATGACAGCTTTTCATTTCGTTCCTTGGAGTATGAGATCTACGCGGGCCGGGCTTCTTTCGGTTCTGGCGCTTCTGCTGGTGACTGTCGCTGCCTGCGGTCGACTCGAAGACCTCAAGCAGAGACAGGCTGAGACCACGCCCGCGATCGAGAGTGAGTTGGCCAGCGACGCCGCTGCCGAAGCGGCAGCAAAGGCTCAGGCCGAGGAAGAGGTTCGAGCCCGTGCAGCGGCGGAAGCCGAGGCGGCTCGCGAGGAGCTCGAGGCGGCGGAGAGAGCGCTGATCGAAAAGGAAGCCAGGCTCGCCGAGAAAGAGGCGCAGCTGCAGAAACAGCAGGCTCTGCAGGAGGAGCAGGCTCGCCGCCAGCGAGAGGAAACCCGGATGGCTTCCCGCCAGGCGGCGATAGACGAAAAAGAGCGAGATCTTCTCGAGCGTGAGCAGGATCTCGAGGCACGGGAAGTGAACCTGGCGCTTGCTGAAGATGAACAGAGAGATCTCGAGGAGTCGTCCTATCCGGAGCAGGAGCTCGCGGCCGAGCCGCAGGAAGGCTGGAGCGACGAAGAGGTCATGGATGATCCTGGTTTCGACAACCGGGACGACGACGCGACGGTGACGCCTGCGCGCACCTCTCGAGCCTCGCTTCGTCCCGGGAAGGTGTTCGAAGTGGAGTTCCTCGAGACGGTGTCGAGTCGATCAAGCAGCGTCGGCGATACGTTCTCGGGTCGCCTGGTTCAGGACCTGAGGGCCGAAGACGGGACGCTCGTGATTCCCGCAGGGGCCAAAGTCATAGGGAAGGTGACCGAAGTGACACCGCTCAAGAAGGTCGGAGGACAGGCCTCTCTCGGCGTCGAGTTCACCCGCATCATCGCCCCGACCGGGGAAGCGGTGGAGATTCGGGCCTCGTTCGTCGAGATGGGAGCCGACAAGCGAAAGGACAAGAAGAAGATTATCGGTGCCGCGGTCGCCGGTGCCATTCTGGGTCGAGTCATTGGAGGAAAAGGTGGTGAGAATGCTGTCCTCGGAGCAGCGGTGGGTGCAGCGGCCGGGACGGCAGTGGTGGCTCGGGGCGAAGGGAAGGACGCGGAGATTCCTGCCGGTGAGACGGTGGCTTTGCAGCTCGAGGAAGTCGTCACCGTCGAAGTAGAGATGACGGGGCCGGTTGATCCGCGGTGACAGCATTCACTTACGGTCACAGGGTACGAGCCCAGATGTGGCGACTCGACGCATCGTCGAGTCAGGATGGTGTCCTGAGAGCGGTGGGCTCCCCAGATGCTGCGGCCTGCGGTCAGTGGTAGAATTAAAGTATGCATCAGAGGGCGGTGCCTCCGAACAAGTACTGGAAGGAGTTGCTGGAGCCGTACATGACGGCCGACAACCGCAAGGCGGCTTTTCAGCTGCTGACGACGGGTGCGCTGTTTGCGGCGAACTGGCTTCTCATGCTGTGGAGCCTTCAGGCGTCGTATTGGCTGACGCTGATACTGGCGTTACCGGCGGCCGGTTTGCTCACGCGGCTCTTCATCTTCCAGCATGATTGCGGCCACGGCTCTTTCTTCCGTTGGCGGCGGCTGAACAACATCGTCGGTGGAATTCTCGGCGTTCTCACACTGACGCCATACCGGTACTGGCGCCGAACCCACGCGCTTCATCACGGCGCCTCGGGAGATCTCGACCGCCGGTCCTTCGGCGACGTCGTGCTGCTGACCGTCAGGGAGTATCTGGCCCGATCGCGCTGGGGGCGCCTCAAGTATCGGCTGTATCGTCATCCTTTTGTGCTCTTGGTCATAGGCCCGGCGTACCAGTTCGTCATCAAGCACCGCCTGCCGTTGGATCTACCCCGCACCTGGAAGAAGGAATGGGCGAGTGTCATGTGGACGAATCTCGCCATCGCCGTCTCCATTGGCCTCACCTCGCTCATCATCGGCATCGACCGTTTCCTGCTGGTTCAGTTACCGATTACTCTGCTCGCCGGTGCACTCGGCATCTGGTTGTTCTATATCCAGCATCAGTTCGAAGACACCTATTGGCGCGAGCATCCGGAATGGAGCTTCCATCGTGCCGCGATAGAGGGGAGCTCGCTCTACGATCTTCCTCGGGTTCTGCACTGGTTTACCGGCAATATCGGCTATCACCACATTCACCATCTGGCGAGCCGGATTCCCAACTATCGACTCCCTGATTGCTATCGACAAGTGCCCGATCTCCACCATGTCACGCGTCTGACCATTCGTCAGAGCCTACGGAGCGCCCGACTTCATCTGTGGGACGAGGAGCGGCAAAAGCTTCTCGGCTTCCGTCAGCTACGGTCAATTCAGGTCGGCGGTTAGCGCCCGTAGAGAATGCGGTGTTCTCTGGCACCGGTGACGTGCTACCGACATCGGCAGCTTGCCGCCGACTCTGTGGTGACAACGTAGAGCACGCTGATGACCGAAAGCGAGGCGTCGACGCCGGGAACGCTCGAAGCGCTCGCCCGAGTGGCCAGGGCTCCATTCCTGCTCTTATCTGTGGTGCTTGTTGCCGCCGGGGCTGCGGCCGCCTACCGCGAAGGCGACTTTTCCTGGCTTCGCACCGGCGTGGCACTCATCGGGTTGATCGGCCTTCATGTGGCGGTTAATGCCTTCAACGAG
>JAOTUP010000131.1 GCA_029863825.1 Acidobacteriota bacterium
TCCGAGCGGCCTCGACCGCAGCACCAAGATGCGGTATTCGTTTTCACGCCCCCACGCCCCCACGCCCCCACGCCCCCACGCCCCCACGCTCTCACGCTCTCAGGAACACGCCCGCGTGATCAGCACGACCGCCAGTGTGTAGAGGACCAGGGCGATGCTGAAGACCAGCGGCCGGCGCTCCGGTGGCACGAGTTCGCCCGCGAGCTCCTTGGCGAATTTGGCGGCGAAGACGGCCTGAGATGGCGGCTTGGGAGCGGAAGGTACGACGGTAGCGCCGGCAGCCGACGCGTCGGCGGGCGCCGCTTCTTGCGCCAGGTGCTGATCCAGGCCTTCGAGTGCTTGGCGGGTCAGGACCTTGGCCGAGCTGTCGAGGAGGCGTTGGCCGACGCCGGCGATCCGGCCGCCGACCTTGGCGTCGACGTCGTAGACGAGGCGAGTTCTTGCCGTCTCTTCGGTCAGCTGGAGGGTTCCGAGACCCTCGACGAAGCCCGCTGCTCCCTTGCCGCTCATCTTGAAGACGTAGCCGCTCAAGGGATCGAGATCGGACAGCTCGAGTGTGCCCTGGAACTTTCCCTGTACCGGGCCGACCCGGATATTGAGGGCGCCTTCGTAGCGGTTCTCTCCAACCTCGTCGAGGCGCTCGAAGCCGGGCAAGGAGCTCGACAAGACTTTCGGGTCGAGGACTGCTTCCCACACGGCTTGGCGCGGCGCATTGAAGAGATGATCGCCCTGAATCTTCATGAGCAGATTGTATCGGGGTCGGTGAGACTCCGCTCGAGCGCCGGTCTCGGAGTAGTAGTGTCTCTTTCAGAGGGCTTGTGCCGCGGACGAAGTCTGGCCACGCCGACCTCCGGTATATTCAGCCGGAAGACGCAGTGCGACTCACAAACCGAAACGCGTCAAGAGCGAGGGTCTTTCCGAGACGTGGGCGCGACGGAAGAGGTAAGGCGACTCACAGTCGTGCATGAAAATCGAGCAGGGACGTGGACACAAACGATCACACGCCATCGGCGGACGCCGATTCATCATCGGGGCTGTTTCGCGAGGAGGCGATACGACACCACTTCGACGAGGCCGAGCAAGGTGATCTCCTCAGGGTCTCCTCGGGATGGGCGAACTGGATCTACTGGTTTCTGGTCGGCGTCGTGGGTATCGGCTTCCTCTATCTTGTTTTGGGCACGGCCCCGATCTACGTCTCGGGACCGGCGATCCTGAGGATCGGCGGTGCTACGCCGCTGACTTCGCCAGTCGTCGGAACGATTCAGTCGGTGGAGGTTCTTCCGGGCCAACAGGTCGCGGCAGGCCAGGTGCTGGTGCGATTTCGTGCCGAGCGCGAGAAAGCTCAACTAGCGATGTACCAGAAAGAGTTCGAGCTACAGCTCCTTGCCCGTCTCCGCAGCAGGAGGTGAGGCTCGAACCGTCGGTCGGGGGCACGCTTCTCAGCGTCCGGGTGCGGATCGGTGATCGGGTCGTGCGCGGTCAGGTCGTCGGGCACTGCGCGAGTATGTTGTGGCACGGCTTCGAAGGTACCGAAATGGGGAGTGAGAAGAACTAGGATAGGGAAAGAAAAAAGCCCGACGCGAGGCCTCGCGTCGGGCCGAGTGATCCCAATTGCAGCTAGGAGCCTATTCGGCGACCGGGTTGCCGTCGGCGTCGAGGATCTCGATGTCGGCGTAGCCGAGCTCGCGGATGCCCGCTTCGATCTTCTCGCGATCACCAACGACGATCCAGACGACGCTGTCCGGCTTCACCAGGGTCTTGGCGGCTTGTGACACCTGCGCGAGGTCGAGTCCGGTGACCTTTTCCGCGTAGGTGTCGAAGTAGTCGTCGCTGTATCCGAAGCGAACGAGCTCGGCGAGCGAACCTGCAACGTCACCCGCCGTCTCCCACTGCCCCGGAAGCGTCAGCGTCCGACTGTCCTTGGCGCGTTTCATCTCCTCGTCGGTCGGCGGGTTGTCGGCGACGATGCCCCCGAGCTCGTTGGTGACTTCGATCATCGATTCCTTCGTCTTGTCGGTCTGCACCGGTGCATAGGTGACGAATGGTCGTTGGCCGCGGGCTCCGGGGATGAAAGTTCCGGAGCCGTAGGACCAACCCTTGTCCTCGCGCAGATTCATGTTGATGCGCGAGATGAAGTCACCGCCCAGAACCGTGTTCATGGTCTCGATGGCAACCTCTTCCGGGTTGTCCTTTGGTGGTGCCAGATGACCGGCGAAGATGACCGACTGTTCCGAGCCCGGTCGATCGATGAGGTAGACGGACTGCGCGTCCTTGTTGGAAACCGCGGCGATATTCTTCGTCGGCGCGTCTCCCGACGTCCAGCCGCCGAAGCGTTTCTCGAGTGCCGGCGTGATCTCGGCGAGAGTCGTGTCACCGACAACGAGGAGCGTGGCGTTGTTGGGCAGGAACCAGGATTGGTGAAACGCCACCACGTCATCGCGATCGATCTCGGAAACGGTGGCCTCGTACCCCGAGCCGGTAAAGGGCACCGAGTAGGCGTGATCGGCGCCGTAGATGAGCCTGGGAAAGACTCTCAGCGCCATCTGAATGGGCGTGGCTTTCTCGCGCTGAATCCGCGCCAGCTGCTGTTGCCGGAGGCGGGTGAGCTCGTTTTCTGGAAACGCCGGATTGAGAATGACGTCGGCGAAAAGGTCCAGCGAGTGACCCAGGAACGGCGTGAGAGCCGACATGCGAACGATCGACTGATCGACGTTGGACGACGTCTCGAGCTCGGCTCCCAGCAGGCTGAGCTGGTCGGAGATCTCCAGTGCCGAGCGCGTTTGAGTGCCCTCGTCGAGCATGTCGAGCGTCAGGCGCGCGGTTCCCATCGGCGCGAATTGGTCAGCCGCATAGCCGGCGTCGACCAGTAGGCGCAGGTCTACGAGCGGCGCGGCGTGACGCTCGGCGAGGATGACCTCGAGACCGTTGGAGAGTGTGGCCCTTTGGATATCCGGGAAATCAGCCGCCGGCGGAGTCCCTTCATCGGGGAGCTTGGAGCGATCGGCACCGGTCGTCGCCGCTTTGAGTTCGGGGAAGGGGTGCACTTCGATGGCGACCTGACCGTTCGCCAGCCACTCGGCCGCAGCCGCTTTGACGTCGTCGATCGAGGCGACCTTGAGGCGTTCGAACCGTTCTTTGTAGCGCGCCGGGTGTCCGCCGTAGACCATGTGGCGGGCGAGAAGATCCGATTTCCCACCGAACCCGCCGACGCCTTCGATATCACGCACGAGCTCCGCGAAGCGCTGTGTCTTGGCTCGCCGGAGCTCTTCAGCTGTCGGTCCTTCGGTGATGAGCCGCGCGAGCTCTTCGTCGACGGCGCGCTCGACCGCGGCCAGATCACCGCCGGGCTGGGCGGTGGCGTTGATCACGAAGTTGCCGCTGATTTCAAACGGCCACACCCAGGCGTTGACGTCGGTGGCAATCTGCTCGTCATAGACTAAGCGTTTGTACAGGCGAGACGTCTTGCCTTCGGCCAGGACATCGGCAACCAGGGAGAGGTAGTCGTTTTCGGCCGTACCCCATTGCGGGATGTTCCACTGCTTGTAGATCCGAGCCTGAGGAACACGGTCCTGAATGGAGACACGCTGATTCTCCGTGCGCTTGGCGATCCACCCGGCCTGCTTGGAGATCGGCGGACCGGAAGGGATGTCGCCGAAGTAGTGGGCGACCTTCTCCTTAGCGGTCTCGACGTCTATGTCGCCTGCCAGAACCAGGACCGCATTGGCAGGGCCGTAGTAGGTCTTGAACCACTCGTGAACGTCATCGAGGGAGGCGGCATCGAGATCATCCATCGAGCCGATAGTGCTCCAGGAGTACGGATGCGCTGCAGGATAGGCCGTGCCTGGCAGGATGTTCCAGACCTCGGTGTAGGGTTGATTGTCACGCTGGCGCTTCTCGTTCTTCACCACGTCGCGCTGCTCGTCGAGCCGCGCCTGGTCGACCGCTCCGAGCATGTGACCCATGCGGTCGGACTCCATCCACAGAGTGAGATCGAGAACGTTGGTCGGCACGTTTTGGAAGTAGTTGGTGCGGTCGAGCCAGGTCGTGCCGTTCAATTCTGTGGCGCCGATCCGTTCCAGAACCTTGAAATAATCGTCGTTGTAGTTCTCCGAGCCGTTGAACATCAGGTGCTCGAATAAATGGGCGAACCCGGTCTTGCCCGGCTTCTCGTTCTTCGAGCCGACGTGATACCAGATGTTGACGGCGACAATGGGCGCCTTGTGATCTTCGTGGACGATGACCGTCAAGCCGTTGTCGAGAGTGAATATTTCGAACGGAACGTCCGGTATCTCGAAGTCGACCTCCGCCCGTGCGATGAAGGGAAGAACAGTCAATGCAGCCAGAGTCAAAAGTGAAATGCGTCGAATCACGAGTGGAATCCTCCAGGTTGAAACAGAAGTGGGCAGGCCGGTGGCGCTGCCGAATAACGTTCCCAGAGTATACCTGCGGAACCCCGGGTCCGACGTTCTCGCTCGCAATGCTGGAGGAAAGAAGACAGCGCGTTCAGTCGCGGACCCCGAGGTCATCTGGCTTGCGCGGCCAGCCGGCAAGGAGAAAGGTGCGGTCGCCTGGCGGCTCGCCTCGGTGTCGCACGTCGTCTCCGGGTAAACTTGACCGCTGTCCGGAAGAACCTGAGAAACCTGGCCGTGAAGAAAGTACGCAACTTCTGCATCATCGCCCATATCGATCACGGCAAGTCGACCCTGGCCGATCGGTTGATCCAGCACTGTGGCGGTGTTGCCGAGCGCGAGTTTCGCGACCAGATCCTGGACTCGATGGATATCGAGCGCGAACGCGGCATCACCATCAAGTCGAATACCGTGACGTTGGACTACCAGGCCAAGGACGGTGAGAAGTACCAGCTCAATCTGATCGACACTCCCGGGCACGTCGACTTCTCACACGAAGTTCGACGGTCGCTCATGTCGTGCGAGGGGGCACTGCTGGTTGTCGATGCCTCACAAGGTGTCGAGGCGCAAACCGTGGCGAATCTCTATTTAGCGCTCGAATACGACCTCGAGATCGTGCCGGTTATCAACAAGATCGATTTGCCGTCTGCCAATGTCGAGGGGGCACTCGAGGAGATCGATGAAGATCTGGGGCTCGATCCGTTCGAGGCGGTGCAGTGCTCGGCGAAGAAGGGCATCGGTATCGAGGACGTTCTCGAGGCGGTTGTCACCAAGCTTCCGCCGCCTCAAGGGGATCCCAAGGCGCCTCTTCAGGCGCTCATCTTCGATGCGCAGTACGATGCCTACCGCGGCGTGGTCTTGCTGGTCCGGGTGCAACAGGGGACGCTTCGCGCGCGCCAGGACATCCTCTTGATGCATAGTGACGCGGAGTACGACGTGGAAGAGGTCGGGCTCCTGCAGCTCAGGAGGATCGAGCGCGACATGCTCGAGGCAGGTGCTGTCGGTTACGTCATCGCCGGTATCAAAGCAGTGCGGGAGATAGCCATCGGCGACACGATCACCTCGGTCGAAAACCCGGCACGAACGCCGCTGCCAGGGTACAAGGAGGCCAAGCCGGTCGTGTTCTCGTCGCTCTACCCCATGTCGACAGACGAGTACGAGGATCTGACGAAGGCGATGGACAAGCTGGCGTTGAATGACGCGTCGTTGACGTTTGAGAAGGACTCGTCGACGGCTCTCGGCTTCGGCTTTCGCTGCGGCTTTCTCGGCCTCCTCCATCTCGAAGTCGTCCAGGAGCGCTTGCGGCGCGAGTACGGTCTCTCGCTTCTGCTCTCGGCTCCGTCCGTGCGCTATCACTTGACACTCAATGACGGACGCGAGATCCCGGTCGACAATCCCGCGGACTATCCGGACCCGACGCACATCGAGGGAGCGACGGAGCCGTTCATCAAGGCATCGATCCTGATGCCCGAGCGCTACATCGGTGCGGTAATGGAGCTGTGCCGCGAGCGCCGCGGTGAGAACACGACCTTCAGCTATTTGGCTGTCGGGCGCGTCGACCTCATCTCCGAGCTACCGCTCGCCGAGGTGTTGTTCGATTTCTATGATCGCTTGAAATCGGTGACCCAAGGGTACGGCTCATTCGACTACGAAGTGCTCGACTACCGGCCGACGGATCTCGTCAAGGTCGATATCCTGGTCAACGATGAGCCGGTAGATGCGCTGGCGCAGCTTGTCCATCGCGACAAGGCACGCATGCGGGCATTGCACTATTGTGACCGCCTCGCGGAGACCATTCCCAAGCAGCAGTTCAAGATCGA
>JAOTUP010000132.1 GCA_029863825.1 Acidobacteriota bacterium
CTTGAACGAGAGAGCCGCATTGGACTGGTTGTAGTGGGCGCGCACGAATCCCGGGTCCTCGGCAATTGCGGCCTGAAACTTCTGCCGCGCCTCGACATTGCGGCCGACGTCGAGCAGATACTCGCCCTCGGCATGGAGGGCGCGGGCGGTCTCCGAAGCGGTCGTGACCGGGATCTCCTCGACGACGACTTCGGCAACCTCTGTGGGCGGTGCCTCCTGCGGCGCGCAGCCAAGCACGCCAGTCAGCAGGAGCGGAGTCATCAGCACTATGCAGGCTGATCTCCAACGTAAGTGAAAAGTAGGCATTGATTCTCCTCCTTCTTGCAAGCGGCGCAACGGGTGCCCCGCGGGTTCCATCGAGCGCAAACGTGAAGGGGAATATTAACACTATGAGAATTCCTTGCAGGGAACTTCGGTCTTTGTGTGCCGTTCGTATCATCTGCGGTCACCGGAAGCGCCACGAGATCTCGCGTCGCGAGGTCCAGTCACGCCTTCCCATTCCGCGGTATCCTGTGACCCTCCAACATGAAGCGCGTCGTTGCGGTCCTCGTCTGGTCGGTCATCAGTGCCGCCTTCATCGGTCCCGGGACCGTCACCGCTGCGGCGTCGGCCGGAGCCGGCTTCGGCTATGCATTGCTCTGGGCCATCGTGTTCTCGACCCTTGCCTGCCTGGTACTCCAGGAGGCGAGTGCGCGGTTGACAGTGGTCTCCGGGAGGAACCTGGGCGAGGCGTTGAAGGAACGGTTTCCGCGTGGTTTCGCCCGTGTCGTCACACTTGTCCTGGTGCTGGGTGCGATCGTCCTGGGCTGTGCCGCGTACGAGGCCGGCAATATCTTGGGTGGTGTGGCCGGAGCAGCGCTGGCGTTGCCCTTTTCACCTTCCGGTCTGACAGTGGCTGTCGTTGTCTCCGCCGCGCTTCTTCTCTGGTTCAACTCGCCGCGGCGTGTCGCACTGTTTCTGAGTGTTCTCGTCGCGACGATGGGAGTGGCGTTCCTGTGGACGGCGATTCGGCTGCGACCGTCCGCGGAGGCTTTATTGCTCGCGAGCTTGCGGCCGTCGCTGCCGGAGGGATCGGCCCTTCTGGCCGTGTCCCTCGTCGGGACGACCGTGGTTCCGTACAACCTCTTTCTCGGTTCGAGCCTGGCACGCGGCCAGAGCGTGGGCGAGTTGCGGTTCGGTTTGACGGTGGCGGTTCTCCTCGGCGGCTTGATCTCGATGGGTGTGTTGGTCGTGGGAGCTGCAACGGAGCCGCCGTTGGAGTTTTCTCGGCTCTCTGGAGTTCTCGTGGATCGCCTGGGTGGTTGGGCGCGCCTCCTGTTCGCTCTCGGATTGCTCGCGGCAGGTCTTTCCTCGGCTGTCACGGCGCCGCTGGCAGCTGCATTGACGGCGCGCGGAACGCTTTCATCCGGTTCTGCGGATTCGCGGAATCGGCCGGCGTCAGGGCGGTCGGACTGGGGAGACCGGTCGTGGCGCTTTCGCCTGGTCTGGGGTGGTGTACTGGCGGTCGGACTCCTCTTCGGCCTCTCAGACGTGAAACCGATCCCGATCATCATCCTGGCGCAGGCGCTGAACGGCGCGCTGCTGCCGATGGTTGCGGTCTTCTTGTTCGTGGCGGTGAACGATCGGCGCTTGATGGGGACGCAAGTCAATCATTCTCTCTCCAACGTTCTGATGGGCTCCATTACTCTGGTCACCGTGTTTCTCGGTCTGGTCAACCTCGCCGGAGCCTTTGCTCGGCTAACAGGAGACCCGGCGCCCGGTCACGGGGCGCTCCTGCTGTTGACGGCCGCCGTGGGTGCGCTGGCGGCGTATCCAGTATGGAAGACTCTGAAAAGGCGAAGCGGATAAGTCGTCAACCCGTGATGGCGCGTATGAGAGGAGGCGAGAGAAGATGATGGGCGAAGTGTGATGAGTAGGGCAGCATTTAGCGTCCGGGTGTTCTCGTACTATCTGGTCGCCCTGGGAGCGGTCCTGATTCTGGTGCCGAACACTCGAGCTGTTCGCCCTGCCCCCGGTTGAGGATGTGTGGATTCGGGTCGTGGAAATGCTGGTGGTGATCCTCGCATACTACTATTGGCAGGCATCGCGTCACGAGTTGAAGGCGTTTTTTGGCGCTTCGGTGTACGGACGGTGCGCGGTCCTCGTCGGCTTCATCGCGTTTGTGGTGACCGGGCTCGCACCTCCGATTCTGGTTTTGTTTGGTGCGATCGATGCCGCCGCCGCCGGCTGGACCGCTGCGAGCTTGCGGGCGGACTCGCACGGCCGACGAGTGAGTGTTATGAAAATCGGATTCTCAGACGAGGGAGAGGAGAGCCGCCGACTGTTCGCCATCAGCCACCAAATAGCCGCGGCTTTGTCGGCCGGGAACCGCTCGTGAAGCTCCTGCTCGCCGTTCTCGCGGTCGTCGAACGGTTCCTGGAGCGGCGCCGCACGGCAGGCTCGCGTCGCACCGCAGCCCACCGGCAGGCTGTGGTCAGTCTTCTCGCTGCCGTCGTCGAAACCGAGCAGTACGCATCAGAGAGAAAGGAGGGCGGACGCCGGGATCGTCGGCGAGAGGCCGAACTGGCCAAGCTCTGGGCCACGGCGGCGGTGGACGTCCGGTCGGTCGATCGACGGCTGTCGCGAATCGCGCTGGTCAAATCGTTCTCCTGGGCGAACCCGGAGCTGCTGACGAACGAAAACTACAAGGACGTGCCAACCCAGCTCGATCTGATTCGCAACCAGTGCGAGTGGCTGCTCGAGAACTGGGAGTAGGTCGGCACATCCGCAAGAGGTTCTGGAGCCAATGCCGATCGAAGATCTCGATGAGCTGACGCGTGACCGTCCGTTGCTTCCGTTCCTGCCGTTGATCTACGTGGCGTGGGCGGACGGCGAGGTGTCGCCGATCGAGCTGCGCGAGATCTCTTCCCAGGTTGCGGCCATAGGTGGTCTAGGAGATGACTGTCTGACGCGCCTTCAGGCGTGGCTGGACCCCGCCAACCCACCGACCGCAAGGCAGCTGCAGGCCATGTTGAAGACGATTCGACGCGCCGCCTCTGAGCTGCCTCCGGGCACGCGAAGCTCGCTCGCCGAACTGGGTCGGGGGATTGCCGATCTCCAAGCCCCGGATTCCGGCGTCCACACTCCGGCCGTCGACGAAGCCCTGGCGCACATCGAGAGTGCGCTCGGAATCATCGGCTCGGAGGTCTCGCGCGAGCTGCTGACGGTGCGGCGGCCCGTTCACACGCCAGCCCCCGTGGAGCGTCTCTTCGATGCGCGAGCGATGCAGGAGCTGCTCGACAGCCCGTATGGCGACGTGCGGGATCGAGTCCGTCGGCTGTTGAGTCAACCCCGGTTCGCCTATCAAACGGAGCTCGACCGATCCGCCTATCGGGAGCTGGTTCTCGAATGGTGCCGTGAACTGGGCGCCGAAGGGTTCGGCTCCCTGGGCTTCTCGCCCGCCTACGGCGGCGGACGCGACACGGGAGAGTTCGTGGCTGTCTTCGAGACCATTGCGTTCCACGACATGAGCCTGCTGGTGAAGTTCGGTGTTCAGTTCGGCCTCTTCGGCGGCAGCATCTTCCAGCTTGGCACCGAGCGGCACCATCACGCCTACCTCGAACAGATTGGGAGTGTGACCCTGCCGGGGTGCTTCGCGATGTCGGAGACCGGGCACGGCTCGAACGTCCAGGATCTCGGCACCATCGCCAGGTTCGACCCGGAGACTGACGAGTTCGTTATCCACACGCCGGCAGAGCAAGACAGGAAGGACTGGATCGGCAATGCGGCTCTACATGGACGTCTGGCGACAGTTTTCGCGCAGCTCGAGATCGGCGAAGAGCGTCACGGCGTGCACGCGTTTCTGGTGCCGCTCCGGTCGCCGGATGGGACGCCGATGCCGGGTGTGGCGATCGGAGACTGCGGTCACAAGGAAGGTCTGAACGGCGTCGACAACGGGCGCATCGCCTTCGACATGGTGCGAATTCCGCGCGACAACCTGCTGGATCGGTTCGCCCAGGTGGATTCGGACGGCGCCTATCAGAGCGCTATCGCCAGCCCGACCAGGCGCTTTTTTACCATGCTGGGCACGCTGGTCGGCGGCCGTATCAGTGTCGCTGGAGCCGCCCTGAGTGCCGCCAAGACGGCGCTCACGATCGCCGTGCGCTACGGTGCCGAGCGACGCCAATTCGGACCGGCCGGCGAGTCCGAAGTTGCGCTTCTCGACTACCGCTCGCACCAGCGCCGGCTGATGCCGCCGCTGGCCGCTTGCTACGCCATCGATTTCGCGCACAAGAACCTGGTGCGGCGCTACATCGAGCGGAAAGAAGACGACGCCCGCGAAGTCGAGGCGCTGGCGGCGGGCATCAAGGCGTATTCGACCTGGCAAACTATGGCGACCTTGCAGGAATGCAGAGAGGCGTGTGGAGGACAGGGGTACTTGACTGTCAACCGGATCGCGGTACTGCGCGATGACACCGATGTGTTCACTACCTTCGAGGGGGACAACACGGTTCTCATGCAGCTGGTCGCCAAGGCAAGGCTGACGGAGTACCGGCACCAGTTCGCCGACTTGCGCTTTTCTGGTCTGGTCAAACACATTGCCGGCCGCGCCGCGACCGCGGTCACGGTGCTCAATCCCCTGGTGACGAGAATGACCGACGAGGGACATCTGCTCGACCCCGAGTTCCAACTCGGCGCATTTCGCTACCGCGAGGAGCGGCTGCTCACATCGGTCGCGCGGCGTCTCAAGTCGCGACTGGATTCAGGGATGGACTCGTTCCAGGCTCTGAACGACTGTCAAATCCACGTGCTGCGCATGGCTGAAGCCTACATCGAGCGCGTGGTCGTCGAGCAGGCGCTCGCTGCAGTGGAGCGGCAAGCAGCGAGCGAGTTGGGGCCGATCCTGCGGCAGGTGATTGGTCTCTTCGTTCTCTGGCGGCTCGAGAAGTCGGCGGTGTGGTTCCTCGCCAATGGCTATTTCGAAGGCGTCAAGGCGAAGGCGATTCGCGACCAGGTCACCCGGCTGTGCAGCGACGTGCGGCGGAGCGCATTGCCGCTGGTCGAGAGCTTCGGTATCCCCGACGAGATCCTCGCCGCGCCGATCGCCGGGTCCGCGGAGTCGCCGGAGGCAGGCCGTACCTAAAGCACGTCGGGGTCTCCTGCTCGTGTCGACAGGAGACCCCGGCTCGTGGCCGTGTTGCGTGCTGAATGGTCAATGGCCTGCAGCTTTGCGATTGGCTCAGCCGATCCTGCGCAACGTGCAGGTCCGATCGACCTGGACGTCGACAGTCGGATTGCCGATGTACTCGAGGGAGCTGACGCCGCGTACGCTGCCACTCAGGTGCTCGCTGACGCGGACGATGGCGCTGCTCACACCCTCCACATCGATGGTCACGGCACGACTGCGGAGATCTGATGCGTCATACATCGCGACGCCTGATACGGTGACTCTCTGGCTATCGGCGCGGCCTTTGGCCTTGATGATCGCAACGCCGCTCACCTCGACGGTAAAGAGATCGGTATCGACACCTTTGACGTCCACGGCGGTCACACCTGTGACGGTCAGCGCATCGAGATCCCGGACCGTCAGCTCGTAAACGATCTCGTTCGACGTCCTGAAGTTGACGCCCGGATCGTTGCCGAGGACCAACACGCCGTTTCGTACCTCGGACAGCATGTACTCGAGCAGGTTGCTGTCCGCCCTGACGGTTAGGGACTCCGAGCCCGTATGCCGGATCACCAACCGTCCGACGCCACTGAGCGCGACCTGCGAGAAATCCGAGACAGATCGCGATTGACTGGCGACGATGCCGTTGCCGTGGACGACGACATTATCGTCCCCGGCAGGTCCTTCGCCAAGCATCTCCAAGCACCGACCTTTCTTCACTTCTCGGCCTGCGAAGGAGTAATTGAACATGGGTCCGGCGCCGGCGATTCGCCCGGTTCCCCCGATCGAGCTCCTTTTGCCCTGCCGCTCGAGGCGGCCTTCACCCTGAATGCGAACCGGCACGCCGTCCTCGAGAAGAGCGAGGTCGAAGTCGAAAGCGCCCTGCCGTCTCCTCGAATCGGTCATGGCCCATGAGCCGCAGGTGTCGCCATCGGTGGAGCAGAGAGCGTTCGGGCCGAACTCGAAACACGAGGCGCTCATGTCGTATGGATCGGCGAGGCCGAGCAGGACCGTGTAGTAGGTCTTCCCGACAGGCGACGCCGCTGCCTCAGCCGCCGCTGGGATCCACAGGCAAAGCACA
>JAOTUP010000133.1 GCA_029863825.1 Acidobacteriota bacterium
GGCCGAAGTCGCTCTCCTGGAAGCGCCAGTCCGCCGGCTCGATCGAGGCATAGCATGACAGTGCATTGCGCAACAGAGCTCGCCCAGCGAGAAAATGCCGACGCACGGCGGGATGACGCAGATCTTCGGCTCGCCGCAGCTCTTCGCGAGGAAGCCAATTCGTCGGTGGCTCGAATCCTCCTGCAGGCAGTCGAGCCAGCCACAGATGGGCTTCATTCTGGAGTCGTTGCAACGGTGCCGGCCTTCCCAGGTCTGCCCTATACTGGCGTAGGTGCATTGATTCACCGCCGCCGTTTCCGCCTATGTGTTACACGGTTATCAAGGACTACTCTCGGCAGGAGCATTTCGACTACTACCGTCGATATCGCAATCCGTTCTATTCGATGACCTTTGAGCTCGAGGTCACTCGGCTCAAGGCGTTTGTTCGACATCACGGGTACAGAACCTACCTCAACCTTTGTTATTTCTTCACCCGCGCAGCTCGAGGGCTGGAAGATTATCGGTACCGGCTCCATGCGGGAGAGATCGTTCTCTACGAGGAGCTTCACCCTGGGCTCACGGTGCCGGCTGCCAACGGCAGTTTCAGTTACCTGCATCTCGTCTATGGGCCGGACGTTCATGCCTTCAACCGTCGCGCCGAAGAAGTGATGCCTGATCCGGATGCCAAACCGGATCTGACTGCGGCAGAGCATGAGAACTTCATCTTCTTCACCACCATACCTGAGGCGGTCTTCACTGGCTTCACTCATGCCTGGGACGAGCCGACGGACGGAGCACCTCGTGTCGCCTTCGGCAACCTGTTCGAGCGCCAAGACCAGCTCTGGGTATCGGTGGGCATTCAGGTGAACCACTGTTTCATCGACGGGCGAGCCCTCGGCGAGTTGACGCGTCGTGCTCAGGACGCTTTCGACAGCCCGGAACAATGAAACCTGAAGCGACGTAGCTCGAATGGGGGGTCGCTTCAGTCGGAGGAGGCGCCGAGAAGCTCTTCGTAGTCACCCCACGTGTCGATGTCGCGCAGAGCCAAAGCGTCGGCTATCGGAACCTCGAGAATGTCGGCCTCGTGGCTAGCGAATATCTGCCTGCCGCCGGCATCTCCTTCGAGCCGAGACAGCTCGTGGAAGAGCGAGCGGGAAATGAGAACGGGACTTCCGCGACGGCCCTCTGCAGTCGGTACGACGATCGGCGCGCCACTGCGCTCGAAAGCGCTGATGAGGCTGTCAACCACGACGGGTGTCAGACAAGGCTGGTCGGCGGGTATGAAGAGAGCGGCATCCGCCGCCGGCTCGACGTGTGGCAGCGCACAGCGGACCGATGTGCTCTGGCCCTGCGCAAAGGCACGGTTATCGACCAGCTCGACCGCCAGGCCAGCGAGGATCGCGGCGAGGGCGGGACCTCGGTGGCCGACGACCACGAGAACCTGGCGCACGCGCGACGCGAGAATGCGTCTGACGACGCGACGCAGCATGGGTTCTCCAGCGAACGGGACGAGCTGCTTCGGCAGCACGCCGGCAAATCGCGCGGACGGTCCAGCGGCAAGAATGACTCCGGTGACGTGACCTCGAGCATTCATGGATCGCACACGGCAGCGGGTCGGGCCGGTCTGCTCTCCTGACCCTAGAGGGAGTCCGCCTGCCGTGCGTGTTCCTATCACGGGGAGCGAGCAGACGCCACCCACCCGAAAAGGTGGCCCGGCGCCCACCCTTGAAGGCGTTGCCGTGGGGCCGCGGCGATGGATACGCTCTCTTCAAGCATCTATGCAGATGGGAGTCTCCACAAAGACGTACTCCATTCATTGAAAAGTCCCACCCCGGCACGCGATTGTCAGTCGACGCGTGTTCAGACTGTCCTACCACAGTCCCCCTTCCGTTCGCGCAAGGGGTAGATCCAACAGGACCTCGGCGACGAGGTCCTCCCATCTGCATGTCCTTCTTCCAAGGCGGAGCCGTCCCGCTGCGATCGGCATCGGCCGTCCGAGCAGTCCAGCGACTGCGCATTGGCCGAAGCCGCCTTTCAGCCGCGGCCGTATCTCACGGCGAGGATCTCGGCCATGATTGAAAGCGCGATCTCTTCGGCTCGCCGGCCGCCCAAGTCGAGCCCGATGGGAGCGTGGATGCGGCCGATCTGCTCAGCTGAGAGCCCGATACCCTGCAGTGCTTTGATCCGCTTGGCATGGGTTTTCTTCGACCCCAGCGCACCCACGTAGAGCGCCGGGCCCTGAAGCGCGATCTGGAGGCCAGGCAAGTCGATCTTCGGATCGTGTGACAGGAACACGAAGCAGGTCGTCTCGTTCACCGGCAGGTCGGGAAGAACCGCTTGTGGCCATTCGGCGCAAAGCCGATCGGCCTCGGCAAACCGCTCGGCTGTGGCGAAGGCAGTGCGGGGATCGATGACGACAGTCGAGAATCCCAGGTGTGAGGCCAGGGTAGTCAAATGAGCGGCAACGTGAACGGCACCGATGATGACCAGCTTCGGGCGTGGCACGTGGAGGTCGAAAAAGATATCGCAGCGATTGCCATCGATGTCGATCGGGCGCCGCGCCGATGACAGGCCGGCGATGAGACCTTCGGCCATGTCGATGGCCTGGCGGTCGAGCGAAGGAGAGCCCAGGGTGCCGCCCAGAGACTCCCTCTCGCTTCCGATCATCAACTGTCGACCAATGCCATCGCCATCGACGATGGTAGCCAGTGCCGTGAGTCGGTCATCGCGTAGCCGATCAAGAAGCAGGTCGAGGATCTCTCCGCGAGGTCCAGACTGCAGATCGGTGAGACAGTAGGGTTCAACGAAGATCTCGATGCGACCGCCGCAGGACAGTCCGACCTGCCACGCTGTCTCATCCGAGACCCCAAAGCGCAGTAACCTCGACGCCCCAGTACCGATCGCGGCACGCCCTTCCTCAGCGACCGCCGCTTCCACGCAACCGCCCGAGACCGAGCCGAGAATCTCGCCGTCAGACGAGACGGCCATCTTCGAGCCCAGAGGTCGGGGCGCCGATCCCCACGTCTTGACAACGGTGGCCACAGCGAAGCTCGTGCCTGCATCGCGCCAACTGCGGAGGGCGTCGGCGAGGTCACGCATTGTCGGAGTGGAGACACAGGGCGAACGAAGGCGGCAGGGGCATCATGTCCCGATTCTCAGATCTCCCTCGAGAGAGTATGCTATCCGTTACTGTGACGCCTTTCATTTACGACCCTGAGGAACGTCTCTAGGCTAGCTGAGATGGGCGAAAAGCGCATTCATCCGCGGCTGGATCTGCCGCTTCAGGCGGAGCTGCTCGTCGAGGGATCCAAGCGGCGGGCGACACTCGAGAATCTGAGTGCCGGGGGCGCCGGGCTGCGAATGACCGAGCAGCTGGCTCCCGGCACTCGTGTCGACGAGATCGATTTTACGCTCCCAGCTAATGGCAAATCATCCGGCTTCCACGTGGCTACAAAGGCGGAGATTGTACATGCGGAACCTGTTCCTCAGCCGGACGGCGACGGCGGCTACGCAGCGGGCTTGCGGTTCATCGATCTCCCCGAAAATCAATTCCGGGGTATCCAGAAGTTCATCTTCGAGCGACTGACGAAGGGGAGTCCGGATTCCTCGGAGATACCGCTCGAGCGCCGACGAGTGACGCTCGAGCGGCCGGTGTCGATTCGTTTCGAGCGCTTCGACGAGTTCGTCAACCAGATGGCGGAGAACATTTCGCTCGGCGGGATGTTTATTCGCACCGACGCACCGAAGTCTCCGGGCACGGTCTTCTCGTTCAAGTTTCAGCTTGGTGACGACTTTTCCCTGGTGGAGGGCGAGGCGGAGGTGGTCTGGACGCGACACAAGTCTCTTGGTCCGACGCAGCATGCCGGCATGGGAATCCGGTTTCTCGATCTCGACGAGCGCAGCCGTAACACGATCCTGAGCTTGGTGAAGAAGAAGGCGACTGGCGCAGCCGCGAAGAAACCGACGCCGAAGCTGCGTGTGGCAGCGGTCATGCCGAAGTCGGCGAGCCCGGCGTCTGCTACGAGCATCTCCAGTCGACAGGCTGCGCGGACAAAGCCGGCAACGTCGGCAAGCGGCGATACAAGCGATCCGCGAATTGGCAAGCTTCGCCACGAGTTGGGACGCCGCACACGCGCTTACGAGGCACGCATTGCGGCACTCGAAAAAAGAATCGAGGAGCTGACTGCGAAGCGGGTCGAGCAGACAGCTGGGATGGGGGATAGCGAGGCCGCGAGACCGGCCACGGCTCTCGTCGAGTTCGAGGAGACACGATCCCGGGTCGAACTTGAGCAGGTAGGCTCGGGAGAGCATCTGCAGACTGCCAATCAACAGATTCAGAAGCTGCGCCAAGAGCTCGAGGGTCTGACCGCCGAGATTGAGGCCGATCGCCGCAAGAGGGCCAGTCTGGAGAACAAACTGTTAGCTGTCGAGCAGGCGCTGCGCGGCACAGAGCGAGAGCGCGACGAGTTCTCGAGCCGGCTGGCCGAAAGCGCGGAATCCCGCAGGAAACTGCAAGCGGAACTGGACGCGATCGAGGCAGGTGAAGAGGGCGAGGGCGAGGAAGATCTCCGACGTGAGTTGGCAGAGGCGCTGGATCGGAACCGGACGTTCGAGGAGCGGATGGCGGTCGCATTGAGAGACCGCGACGAGGCTCTGGGGAAGCTGACACTCGTCTCGACGACCGAAAGTTCGGTTCGAAAGGTGACCGAAGATGCGGAACGAGAGCGTCAGGATTTGCTCTCCACGCTCGGCCAGGCGCAGGATCAGTTGGCGCGGGCCGAGAAGGTTCATGAGGACAGACTCGCCGAGCTGCGTGAGGAGATCGAGGAGGCCGGGCGGGTCGCGGAAGAGATGCGTCTGCTTGCCAAGGATGAGGAAGCCGCGAGGCTGGAAGCCGAGTCCAGGCTGGACCACGTTCAGGCCGAGCTCGAGCTCGAGCGCACAGAGCGCACGTCCATCGGCGAGCAGCTCGAAAAAGAGCTTCGGACCGCCCTCTCACGAGCTAGCGAGCTGGAAGAAGAGCTGGTGCATCTCGAAGCCTCCCTCGAGGATGCCGCGCGGAGGCGGCAGGACCACGAGGAAGCACTGGCGCGAACGGAAGACGAGTTCGAGAACATGCGGGCGGAGCAGGAAGAGCTCGTGGCAGGGTTCAGAACCGAGACACAGGAGGCGGTAACGGCCGCCGCCGACCTGGCGGCTGCACGCGAAGCGCTCGAGGCATCGCTTAAGGACTCTGAGGGCAAACGGGGCCGCTTAGAAGAGACGGTGACCGCGACCCGGGAGGAGCTCGAGCGAGCGGTGCAGGAGCGCGATGCGGTCGAGTCGGAGCTTCGGGAGGAGATCGAAAAGGCTCGATCTCATGCTGCGGAACTCGAGGCCCGAATGACTGACGTCGATGCGTCACTCGAGAGCGCGACCCGCGCTCGTGATGAGCTCGAGGAAGCCCTGGGCGAGTCACGCGCCGAAGTGGAGCGGCTGGTCGGCGAGCTAGAGGAGAAGCAGGCAGCATCGCGTGAGGAAGTCGATGCAGCAGTTTCTGCGCGAGAAGCCTTGGAGCTACAGGTCATCCAGCTCGATGCATCGCTTGAGGATGCGGCGCGCGGACGGCAGGAGATCGAAAGTGCGCTTGCGCGGGCGGAAGAAGAGCTTGATCAGGTGCGCGCGGAGCACGAAGAGCTCGTGGCAGGTCTGCGTGCAGAGGCTCAGGAGGCGGGATCCGCAGTTGGCGAGCTCGAACGCGTAGTCGAAGAGCGACAGGCTGTGGAGTCCGAGCTGCGTCAGGAGCTCGAAGCGACGCTGGCCGGCAAGGGAGAGCTGGAAGAGGCGTTGGCCCGGATGCGATCCGAGCTGGACGGCGTGCAAGCCGAGTACGACGAAAAGCTGGCGGAGCTGCGTGCGGAAGCCGAGCAGACAGCCTCAACACTGACCGAGCTCCGCACGTCAAGTGAGGAGCAGAAGGCGTCTCTCGAGACTTCGGAGCGCGAACGCCGAGAGCTCGAAATGTCGTTGAGTGAGAGTCGAGTCGAGTTCGAACAGCTGGCCGAGGAACGGGGGACGATCGAGACTGAGCACCGCGAACGGATCGTCGCGCTCGAGGCCCTCCTCCAGGAAGCGGAGCGAAAGCACGATGAAGTAAGAAACCGCGCACTCGAAGCGGAAGCGAAACTGCAGGATCAGAGCCAAGCCTCTCGAGAGACCGAAGAGACACTTCGCGGCGAGATCAAGGAGATGCGAACTGAAG
>JAOTUP010000134.1 GCA_029863825.1 Acidobacteriota bacterium
CCGACGATGCCGTCGTCTTCGGGTGTACCCAGGATCGTCACAGCAAGCCCGCCGCATGTGGCGGTCGCAGCCGGCCCGGCGACCGCCCGACCAGCCGGCATCGACGCCAAGACCAGGGTCGCCAGGAGAATCTGCCTCACACGGCGCCGGCTCCACCAGATACTCACGATCCCTCTCTCTCATCTCTGCCCGAGGTCGGTCGAGGAGGATAGGGCGAAGCCCGCACCGGCTTCCAGCGGGCCGCCCATGGTCAGGCCCGAGTGGATTCCCGGCGGCCATATCGGCTAGAAACTAGGCATGGCGGACGACAGGATCGGGCTCGCCCTGTCGGGGGGTGGGTTCAGAGCAACATTCTTTGGGCTGGGCGTACTCCACTATCTCGTGGATTCGGGCCACAACGACCAGCTGGCCGCAATCAGCTCCGTATCCGGAGGCTCCTACGCCAGCGCGTTCATCGCCAGCAGTCTCGCCGAATTGGACCGATCGATCGCAGACGCCACTCCCCAGGAATTCACCGGGGTAGTCGAGCCGCTGATCGCGTCGGTGACTACCAAGGGCATCTGGAAAAGCAATCGGTTCGGACAATTCGCCGCCAAGGCCGCCATTGTCCCCGCCGCCTGGTACCTGCTGAAGAAGACGTTGGTGCGCAACTCTGTCGTCGGCCGCGCAGTGGTCCACCTCGGTGCCGCCGGGGCAGTGTCGGTCGTCGCCCAACAGCGCGGCCAGGCCATAAGCAGCGCAATCTGGGATGTGCTTTTTGGCAAACCGGCGCCGCCACTGGCCGACGGGGCACAGCGGGGCGTTGATCATGTGTTCTGTGCCACCAACCTGCACGACGGCAAGTTCATCTATCTGTCGTCCCGATTCGTCTATTCACGAACCATCGGTTGGGGCAGTCCGCGCCGAGAGACGTTCTCCGGCGAGGAGGTCTCCCTGACACTGCGCGACGCGGTCGACGCATCTTCAGCCCTCCCAATCATTTTTCCCACCTACCTGCTTCCAGGCTCAGCCTTCGAGAACGAGACCAGGCCGAGCACCCCGCGCGAGATTCACGCAGTCGACGGCGGCATCTACGACAACCTCGGCGAACAGTGGTTCCGGACGGTTTCGAGCCGCCTCAGCGAGGACGAAAAGACCCACCACGGAATCGTCGAGCCGAACGTGCTCATCGTGGCCAACGCCCGCGCCGCGATGAAGCATCGCAAATGGCTCCCCGGCTCAACGATTCCGATCGCGCGGAAACGGATCCGCTTTCTCTCGAGCTTCGCCTCGATCTGGCGCGTCGTCCAAGTACTGCTGCACAACACCACCGCCCGCGATGGTGCCCGCTTGGCGCGCCAGTTCAAGGATGCCTTCGACTACCACCAGGAGACGTCTGAGCCGCCGCCGGCGACTTTCTCCAAGGTGTACCAGCAGCCCGAGGAGCGTGCCACGGCGCTGCCCAAGGGCATTCGTGGCTCGTTTGTCGGAATTGGAGACACGCCGCTCAAGGTGCCAGACGCGATCCTCAGAGGAACGTTGAACGGCGAGCGAATTGCCACGGACGCGGCAGAGCAAGCCGTCGTCCGAGCCACCAGCGTTCGCAAGACGCTCCTCGAACTGAACATCAACTGGAAGAATCTCGCCGACCTCAACTTGCGGGTGCCCACTCAGCCGAAGCGGATGAAACCAGACGATGTAATCCGCCTGATGTACCACGGCTACGTATCGACCTGGGCAAACATGCACACGCTGTGGAGCTTCGGCGGCGCCGATCGCATCAAGACGCTCGAGGAATACGGGAAGGAGTGGGGCCACCATGGTGTCACCGCCGCCCATGTTGCCGACTGAGGGCGATGTAGTGGTCGTCGGAGGCGGCCTCGCCGGCCTCTCTGCAGCTTGGTATCTATCCGCCGCCGGCCGCCAGGTCACGGTGCTCGAGAAGGGAGCCCGCCTCGGAGGAAAAGCCGGGTCGGAAGACGTCCTGGATGCCGAAGGCAATCGGGCATACCGGTCCGACCATGGCTATCACCTCTTTCCGGAGTGGTATCTGAACGTCAAAGACCTGATGGGCGCCATTGGCCTCGATTACGACGCAATAACGGTGCCCGGCGAGAAGTTCATCTCCAGCTTCGGGACCACCACACAGAGCACAACCGGCGACAAGGCCGACGGAGGGTACGGCAGCGCAGCACTGTGGCTGTCCTTCCTATCGTCAGTGCTTCAACTGATCGTTGCCGACGACGATGAGCTGCGGCCGCTGTCCGTTGCCGAATTCCTGGAGAAACGAAACGGCAAGGGCGACTTCGTTGCCGCCGCTCGCCTCCGCCACGAGAGCCTGCTGCTGAAGGCCTTGGCGAACCACGCTGAGTCGATGTCTGCGCTATCGGTGGCCCGCATGTATCGGCGCTGGGTCATTCCAGCCTCGAACATCCTGAAACCGTCTTGGTCGGCACTGCGAGGCCCGCTCCAGACATACTTCATCGATCCCCTCGAGAAGGCCTTGCTCGAGGTGGGCGTCGTGATCGAGAAAGGCGTTGCGGTGGCGGGGCTCGAGACCGACGCGGACGGAATAACCGCGCTACGTCTCTCGAGCAATGACCACGGCGATCGGCGACTCGAGACGCCGGGACCAGTGGTGCTGGCTATCCCGCCGGACGCGCTCGGGTTGATCCTGGGAGGCGATCCTCCTGAGATACTCTCCGACCTGATCGATGTATCGCGACTCCGCATGGCTGTCATGTCGGCCGTTGACGTGCACTACTCGGATCAGGTCAAGACGCCGGGCGACCACTTCAGCATCCCGGAGTCGCAGCAGGACCTGACGGCTTACGACATCACACGTAACTGGGATCCGGAAGAGCTGCCCCGGACGGTCAAGGACGGGGACCGGGTTGTGCGCACCATCTTGCAGGTCATCGCTACCGAGCCTGACGGTCTCGAGCTGCTGACCGACCCCGATGTGGAGCTGAAGGATCGTGTGCTGTCGGAGGTGGAGCGGCTGGACACGGTGCCGATCGATCGCGATGCGTCAGTCATCCATGTGAATCAGGATGCTCAGCTGTTCATGAACGACAAAGGTGTCGATGGGCGCCGACCTCAGGTGAATCACGAGCGCGCCAAGAATCTCTACCTGGCAGGTGACTACTGCCAATCGTCGATCGACGTGGCCTCGATGGAAGCTGCCGTCGCCACCGGCCGCATCGCCGCCACGGCTGTGCTGACCGGGCGCACTGTGGACACCGCGCCCGCCGTAACTCGTGGCATCCGAATAGCGGAAAAGGTCTCCAGATTCATCCCACGGAGCTGGGGCCTGTTGCGCCGGGTCCTGAGATAACCCGTCCCGCCCCCGCCAGAGCGTCGATGATCAGCCGCGCCGCCTCAGCGGCATCTGCGGGGGTCTGCACCGTTGCGGACGGACCGTCCCCCAGCGCAGCTCGCCGGGCTGCGAGGTCATCCACTCCGACAAACTCGACCAGTTGCCCCCAAGGCACTGTCGTGGAGTCGAGCCAGGCGGCCACAGCTCGCGCTTCTTCGAGCTTCCCGGCCTCGTGCAGGCACACGACAGCAACGCCTCCAGTGAGAGCTTCCCACTCCCGGTCCCCTTGAATCCGCATAATCCTGGCGGCTTCGACCGTGGCCGTGAACGCCCGGGCGAAGTCGTTCAGCTGGGCCGCTACCGCGCTTTCCAACGTGACGGTGATCTGCAAACTGTATAGGTCCTGGACACGCCGCAGCACCCCGGCCGCGGCGTTCAGATGCGACAGGGCCGCAGCAAACTGGCCCTCGACCGATAGTGCCAAGCCGAGATTCGCCGTGGCAACTGCGTGGGGCCACTCCAGGCTGAGCCGGTCGGCAAGGCGCCGTGCCTCCTGGAGTGTGGCTGCTCCTTCGGGCTCGCCGCCAATAACCTCGTTCCAGCCGGCGAACGGCAAAATGTACGCCAGATCCACGCTGTGGTTACCCGCAATGAGTAGAGCCGTACATTCGTCGTAGTCGTGGCTGGCGAGAATCGAGTCTGCCCGCGGCCGGATGCCGGCGAACACCTGGGCTGTGATCATCCGGGCATGATGAAATATCGACCACGCCTTGCCGCGCAGCGCAGCCTGCTCGAGACGCAACAGCAGCGGCGCGGCGTCAAGGTCCTTGAGCGCGATCTCCAACTGCCCGGCGATTGCGCCGAAACGGTCGGCCGAGCGCTCCAGGAATTCTTCAGCCGCGCCGTAATCTCGATCGATCGACGCCAAGAAACCGACAGAGCGCTCCACGGTGGCCACCAGGATTCCGTGCGGGATAGCGGACGCCGGATCGTCAGAGCTGATCGATTCGTCGGCGATGAGGATGGCAACCGCATCCTCAGCCCACCGGCGACCCTCCCGAGCACGACCGGTCCACAGCCAGAAGAAGTCGAGCGCCGAGGCGATCCGACCGGCGGCCCCTCCGTCATTGCCCTCGATGGCGTGGCGCATCGCGGCACGGAAGTTCGGCAGGTTGCGAGCCAGCACACGCACGTGCGTCGTGTCCTGGTTGAGCAGGCGCAGACCAGTCTCGGCCTCCTTGACGAAATAGCGCATGTGGGCGGCTTCCAGCACCTCGGACAGATCACTCTCAACACGCGACGCGGCGAACTGGCGCACAGTGTCGAGGAGCCGGTGCCGAGGAGGATCCACCCGATCGATCTCCACCAGGGAACAGTCCACGAGTCGGGCTAGCAAGGCAAAAACCGCAGGCGGCGCGACCCCGGAGACGTCACTGTGAACCTGTTCGGCCGCCGCAGACGTAAAACCTCCGTCGAACACGCTCAGGGTCAGGAAGAGGTCTTGTTCGGCCGGAGCGAGGAGCTCAAAGCTCCATGCGATGGTCGCAGTCAGAGTTCGGTGACGTTCAGGCACCGACCGCGAGTCGGCGCTGAGCAGCTCGCGTTCGCCGAGTCGCGACACTATCTCATCCAGCGGAAACGTGGCCAGGCGGGCCGCGGCCAGCTCGATGGCGAGCGGCAATCCATCGAGGCGCCGGCACAACTCGGCGACCAGGAGCGCCCGCTCCCCGCCGAGATCGAGAGCAGGATCGATCATCGAGGCCCTCGAATTGAAGAGCATCACGGCATCGGAATCGGGCGTCGAGGTACTCGGAGATTCGGGCGCCGGAACGGTCAGCGCCGGAAGCCGCCAGCGTGCTTCTCCGCGAATTCCCAGTGCCTCGCGGCTGGTCGCCAGAACTCGCAGTTTGGGGGTCAGCGCCACGAGGGTCGCCAGTGCCTCCCGGGCTTGATCGATTACATGCTCACAGTTGTCGACGACCAGAAGAGCGTCGCCGTCAGCAACAAAATCCGCGATTGCGGCGATCGGGTTCCGACCCGGCTGGTCGCGGATACCGAGAGCGCGCGCCAATGCATCATGGATGCTCTGTCCCCGAGGAAGCTCCGTCAGGTCGATGAACCATATGCCGGCCTGAAAACGTCCCAGCAGAGACCACGCCGACTCAATAGCCAGCCTGGTCTTGCCTGTGCCGCCGGCTCCCGTCAACGTGACGACACGGTGCTCGCGCAGCATGCGGCGCACGGTCGCCATCTCGACATCACGACCGATGAAGGTTGATGGATCCCGTGGCAGGTTGTGGATGACGGCTCCCTCAACCTCCTCCGGTACAGCGTCCAGCGTCGGATCCTGGAGCAAGATCTTCTCCTCGAGAGCAACCAGCTCTCTACTCGGCTCGAGACCGAGTTCGTCGCCCAGAATGCCCCGGGCTTCCCGAAAGGCTGCCAGGGCGTCGGCCTGCCGGTTAGCTCGGTACAGGGCGATCATGCGCAGCCGCCAGAAGCCCTCATGGAATCGGTACTGGGTGGTCATCATCTCGAGTTCCGGCAGTATCTCAGCGTGGGCTCCGGTAGCCAGCAACGCCTCGAGTCGCATTTCGTGAGCCCGGCGCTTCAACGCGTCGAGGCGGGTTATATCGAGCTGGCTGAAGTCCTCGAATCGGAAATCGGCGAGAACGTCACCACGCCACAACGCGAGCGCCTCATCCAGGTGGCCCACAGCAACGGCGGGACTGGACTCGAGAACCGCGGCTGCTGTCTCGACGAGCTTCTCGAAGTCTCGGGAGTCGACCTGAACGAAACTGCTCGACAGCCGATACATGCCTGCCGTCGTCTCGATGGCAGCTCCCGGCGCCCGAGCCTCCCGATCTGGTTCGAGAAGCTTGCGTAACGTGGAGACTTGGTAGCGCAGATTCTT
>JAOTUP010000135.1 GCA_029863825.1 Acidobacteriota bacterium
GAGGGAGTGAATGAAAGTCATCGAGCATCTTGACCGTGCGACGAAGCCTCTGATCAGCTTCGAGATAATCCCGCCGCTCAGGGGCGGGAACGTGCAGAAGTTGCTGCTCTTGATAGACGATCTGGTGCGCTACAAGCCGCCGTTTATCGATATCACGAGCCATGCCGCACAAGTGATCTACCAGGAGACGACGGACGGCATTCGCCGGGTGATCAAGCGAAAGCGTCCCGGAACGCTCGGACTCTGCGCATTGGTGCAGAACAAATATGATGTCGATGCTGTGCCGCACGTCCTCTGTCAGGGCTTCACCTGTGAGGAGACGGAGGATTTCTTGATCGAGATCAAGTACCTCGGCATCGACAACGTCCTGGCGATCAAGGGCGACGACAATGGCTACCAGAAGCCGGTGCGACCGGACCGCAGCATCAACGAGTACGCGATCGATCTCGTCGAGCAGATCGTGCGGATGAACCGGGGCGTGTATCTCGAGAACGAGCAGCTCGTTGATGCCGAGCCGTCGAGTTTCTGCGTTGGCGTCGCAGGATATCCAGAGAAGCACTTCGAAGCTCCAAACAACGAGATCGATGTGCGCTACACGAAGGCAAAGGTCGACGCTGGTGGCGAGTACATCGTCACCCAGATGTTCTTCAATAATGCGCACTATTTCGACTATCTCGCTCGTTGCCGTGCGGCGGGGATCGAAGTGCCGATCATTCCGGGGATCAAGATCCTGACGTCAAAGCGCCAGGTAAAGAGCCTGCCTCGGCTGTTCCACTGTGAGATTCCTGCCGACCTGGCCGATGAGGTGGAGGCGGCGCCGGCGGAACATGTCTCGGACATCGGCGTCGAGTGGGCGAGACGCCAGACCGAGGAGCTTTTGGCCAAGGGAGTTCCGTCGGTCCATTTCTACGTCATGCAAAGCTCAGAAGCCGTCTGCAAGCTTCTCGACAACATTGATCTCTAGCCAGTCTCGTTGGCGGCGCCCGCCGGTCGCCATGCTCGGCGTTGACTTCCAGTTGCACGCTGAGCTAGCCTGGCGGGTGCATTCGGAGCGGTCCGGTCATACCGGACGCGGCAACCTGGGACGGACACCCAAGGTGCCTACCCGTGAACGACGCGGGGATGTGGTCGCCAGGCGGCAATCAATTGTCCGGGCTCTGAGACCGCTCCATGCATGCTGGAGCGGTTTCTTGGTGTTGGTCAAACGACGGAGGCGCGAGTGCTGATAAGCGATGGAACAAGCCAGGTACCGGTTCCGGCCTGCTCAGAAGACCGAGAGGCGCGGACGGCTGCCTTGACCGAGGAGTTGGAAGAGCGAGTGCTGGTGCTCGACGGAGCCACGGGTACGGCACTGCAGGAGGAATCACTGACGCCTGAGGATTTCGGCGGTGTCGACCTCGAGGGCTGCAACGAGAACCTCTGTCGCACGAGGCCGGATGTCGTGCGCCGCTTGCACCGACGGTACCTCGAGGCCGGCGCCGATATCGTCGAGACCAATTCCTTCGGCAGCACGCCGTTGGTTCTCGCGGAGTACGGTCTGGGCGATCTCGCGTTCGCACTCAACCGCGACGCCGCCTCGTTGGCGCGAGATGCATGCCGGGAGTTCGATGACCACGGCCGATTGCGATTCGTCTGCGGCTCGATGGGGCCGACGACCAAGGCGATTTCTGTGACCGGAGGCATCTCCTTCGAGGAGCTGATCGAGCATTTTCGCGTGCAGGCGCTGGGCCTCATGGCAGGGGGAGCGGACTACCTACTGCTGGAGACATGCCAGGACACGCGCAATATCAAGGCAGGTTTGGCGGGGATCGATCGTGCCTTCGATGCCGCTGGGTGGGTCGTGCCGGTGGCGGTATCGGTGACGATTGAGACGACAGGCACGATGTTGGCCGGACAGGATGCGGAGGCGCTGGCGATCTCTCTTCTCAACCGGGATCTCCTCTACATCGGTCTCAACTGTGCCACTGGTCCGGAGCTGATGACCGAGCATGTGCGAACGCTGGCGGAGTTGGCGCGCCGCCCCGTAGCCTGCGTGCCCAACGCGGGACTGCCGGACGAGGACGGCCTCTATCATGAGACGCCGGATCATTTCTGCGACGTGCTGGGTCGGTTCCTGAACCATGGATGGCTGTCTCTGGTCGGCGGCTGCTGTGGCACGACGACGGCGCATATTCGCGCTCTCGCTGAGCTGGCAAAGGATCGACGGCCGCAGGTGCCGAATCATCATCAGAGAAGCCTCTTGTCCGGCATCGACGGGGTCGAGCTGACGCCGGACAACCGGCCGCTTCTGGTTGGTGAACGGACCAACGTTCTCGGCTCCAGGAAATTCAAGCGTCTGATCGGAGAGGGAGAGATCGAGCGGGCGGCCGAGGTGGGACGGGCCCAGGTCAAGGGTGGTGCGCAGGTGCTCGACATCTGCATGCAGGATCCGGATCGCGACGAAGTAGCGGACATGGAGGCCTTTCTCGATCGCTTGGTGCGGATGGTGAAAGTGCCGCTGATGCTCGACTCGACGGATGCCGCGGTGATGGAGCGTGCGCTGACCTATTGCCAGGGGAAGTCCGTCCTCAACTCGATCAACCTGGAGGACGGACGGGAGCGTTTCGAGGCGGTGGTACCGCTGGCCAAGCGCTACGGAGCGGCGCTTATTGTCGGCACCATTGATGAGCAGGGCATGGCGGTCACCGTCGAGAGGAAGCTGGAGATCGCTCGCCGCAGCTACCGGCTGCTGACCGAGGAGTTCGAGTTCCCGGAAGAAGATATCTGGTGGGATCCTCTGGTGTTTCCGTGCGGCACGGGCGACGAGACCTATCTGGGCTCTGCGGCTCTCACGATTGGCGGCGTCAAGGCGCTCAAAGCGGAATACCCGTTGACCCGCACGGTGCTCGGGGTCTCCAACGTCAGCTTCGGCCTGCCGACCGCGGGTCGCGAGGTTCTCAACTCCGTCTTCCTCTATCACGCGACGCAGGCCGGTCTCGATGCGGCGCTGGTCAATACGGAGCGCCTGGCGCGCTACGCGGAGGTTCCGCCCGAGGAGCGCCGTTTGTGTGACGCGTTGATCTATACCGAGCCGGGGAATAAGGCGACTGGAGACGATGCGGTGGCCGAGTTCACCGAGTACTTTCGAGGTCGCCAGTCGACGGTCGAGGGACCACCACGCGAGGAATTGCCGCTCGTCGAGCGACTTTCCCGTGCTGTGGTGGAGGGTTCCAAGGAAGGTCTCGAGGAAGATCTGGTCGAGGCCCTGGCCGACGAAGAGTGGCCGGAGCCGCTGGACATCATCAATGGACCGTTGATGAAGGGCATGGCCGAAGTAGGGAGGCTGTTCAACGCCAATGAGCTGATCGTGGCAGAGGTCCTGCAGAGCGCGGAAGTCATGAAGGCGGCGGTATCGTTCCTCGAACCGCATATGGAGAGGAGCGAGACGAGCTCGCGCGGGAAGATTCTTCTCGCGACCGTGAAAGGCGATGTCCACGACATCGGCAAGAATCTGGTGGATATCGTACTCTCGAATAACGGCTTCGAAGTGATCAACCTTGGCATTCGGGTGCCGAGCGAGCAGTTGATCCAGGCGGTGCGGGAACACCGGCCGGACATCGTCGGACTGTCTGGGCTGCTGGTCAAGAGTGCGCAACAGATGGTGTCGACGGCGGAAGACCTGGCGGCAGTGGGTATCGATCTGCCGATGCTCGTCGGCGGTGCCGCGATCACGAGGCGATGCACGCATCTGAAGATCGCGCCCGCGTACGGGAGCTTTTGCACCTATGCCAGCGACGCGATGCACGGGTTAGGGCTAGTCGAACGGTTGACGGACGCCGAGAAGCGGTCCGTCCTCGAGCGGGAGATCAGCGAAGTCGCGGCGGGCGACCGTGCCCGAGCCGCACCACAAGTGTCGACGGATCCTGAAGCGGTGTCGACGACACGCAGCCGTGCGGTGCGGAGCGATGTCGAGGTGCCGACCCCTCCAGACTTCGAGCGGCACGTCGAGACCCTTGATCTGGACGATGTGTGGGGCGAGCTCAACCGTCAGATGCTGTTCTCGAAGCACCTGGGTCTGAAAGGTGCGGTGAGTCGCCTCGCCGAGAAGGGTGATGAAAAGTTGGCTCATCTCGAGGCGTTGATGGACGAGTTGAAGTCGATTGCCCGCGGTGGGGCGATGCAGGCGCGTGCGGTGTGGCGGTTCTTTCGGGCGCGGAGCGAGGGCAACCGCGTCACTCTCCTCGATCGTGAGAGCGGAGATCCGGTTGCCGCCTGGGAGCTGCCGCGGCAGAGGGGTGCAGACGGACTCTGCCTGGCCGACTATCTTCTCGGCGATGACCACCTGGCGCTGTTTGTGACCTCCGCCGGTGACGGCGTTCGGGAGCTCGTCGAAGGGTGGAAAGAAGAGGGTGAATACCTGAAGAGCCATGGCTACGCGGCGCTCGCTCTCGAGACGGCAGAAGCTGCGGCGGAGCTGGTACATCGGAGGTTGCGAGAGCTCTGGGGCTTCGCCGATCCGCCCGAGTCGACACTGCGCGACCGGCTGGCGGCTCGTTATCGTGGCAAGCGGTACAGCTTCGGATATCCCGCGTGCCCGGACCTGGCGGGGCAGCAGCAGCTCTTCGACGTGCTGAGGCCCGATGAAATCGGCGTCGAGCTCACCGAGGGCGACATGATGTCGCCGGAGGCGAGCGTGTCAGCGATCGTGGTTCATCATCCGGACGCGCGGTATTTCGCCGTCTGAGCGCCAGAATCGACTATTCGAGTCGATCGAGATTCTTCTCGATCTCTTCCCACTCTTTCAGAAGCTCGGCTACTCTCTGGCTCAACGTCTTTTGCTCCTGCTCGATGCGCCGTACGTCCTCATGCGGCGTGCGGTCGAAGTAGGTCGGGTCGCAGAAGATGTCGTTGATCTCGTGAACTCGACCCTCGGTCCGTTCGATTTCTTCAGTCAACTCGTCGCGCTGCTTCTCGAGACGGCGGATCTTCGCTCTCAATTCCTCGTCGGCACCCTTCGCCGATCGACCCTTCGCCTTCTTCTTGTCGCGCCGAGCCTGCCGTAGCGTCGCCTCCGTGTCGAGGTGATCGTCACCGCAGTAGGCGACGTACTCCTCGTACGTGCCCTCGTAGTCGCGGACAGAGTCGGGCGTGATCTCGATGATCCGCCGCGCGAGTCGAGATACGAACCAACGGTCGTGCGACACGAAAAGAAGCGTACCGTGATAGGTGCCGAGGGCGTCGACGAGCGCTTCGATGGCTTCCAGATCGAGGTGATTGGTCGGCTCGTCGAGAACCAGCACGTTCGGTTTCTCGACCGCTAAACGCGCGAACATGAGCCGGGCGCCTTCGCCACCCGAGAGGCTTCCGAGCCGCTTTTCCACGTCATCGCCCGAGAACAGAACCCGAGCCAGATGGCTGCGGACGAAGCCAATGGGCTCACCCGGGCAGATTTCCCACAGCCACGCCTCGGCGCTCTGGGACTCCGGAACGAGAAGCTCTTTGTGATCCTGGGCGAAGTAGCCGGGGTGAGTCTCGTAGCCCCACTCGACGGTTCCGTCGTCGGCCTGCACGTCGCCCACGGCGATCTTGAGCAGCGTCGATTTGCCAATTCCGTTGGGGCCGATGATGGCGATCCGGTCACTGCGCCGGACGGTGAGAGAAACATCTCGCAGGACGTGGTTCTCACCGTAGGATTTGGCGATGTTCTCGAGTTCGAGCACGGTGCGGCCGCTGGGGCGACGCTGTTCGAAATGGAAGGACGGGTAGCGGCGTGAAGACTGGGGAAGCGAATCGATGACGATGCGCTCCAGCTGCTTCTGCTTGCTCTTGGCTTGACGCGCCTTCGTGGCCTTGGCGCGAAAACGCTCGACGAACGCCTTGTGATGGGCGATCTCTCGCTCACGCTTGTCTATCTCCTTTTCTTTGCGCTCTCGCTCGGCGGCCTTCTGGCTGGTGAACGCGGTGTATCCGCCGTGGTAGAGGGTCACAGTTTCGTAGTCGACATCGAGGATATGTGTGCACACGTTGTCGAGGAAACGATGATCGTGCGAGACGACGACGACGATACCGGCGAACTCCTGCAGGAACTTCTCGAGCCAGCGGATCGACAGAATGTCGAGATGGTTCGTCGGCTCGTCGAGAAGCAGGGCCTCGGGATCCGCCGCGAGTGTCTGCGCCAGCAGGACGCGCAGCTTGAAGCCCCCGGAGAGCGTCGACAGCGGCTGC
>JAOTUP010000136.1 GCA_029863825.1 Acidobacteriota bacterium
CCGGTCGCCGTCATGCTCGACGAGTGGACGGCGACGAGGCGTTCAGGCGGGTTGGCGGGACATAGACGAAGTGCTATTAGACGGCGATTCGGTCGGCTCACTAGAATGGCGGAGCGCGGGATGGTATGCGTGAGAGCCGATTCGATGAGCGCCGAGAAACTTGTCATTGAAGGAGGAATCAATGAAGAAACCTGTTGCCTTGTTATCTCTGACTGCGCTCTGTCTTGTACTTTTGGCATCGACTGCCCTCGCTGAAACCTACGTCCTCGAGGCCGGCACCTGGGGTGCGGCACAGACCCGCACGGTCGAGCGGGCGGGCGGCAAGATCGTCTGGAGGCACTCACCGACCGGCATCGGTGTCGTCAGATCCGAGAATCCCCGCTTTCTGGAGAGAGTTCGAGCGAGTGGTCGGTTCAGATTGGTCGAGAAGGACGTGATGGTCGAATGGGTCCAGCCGCCTGTGGTTCAACGGAGTGTGGATCCTGTCGATGATCGTCATTACCCGAAGCAGTGGAACCTGGAGGCGATCAAGGCGCCCCAGGCCTGGGATGCAGGCTGCACGGGCGCCGGCGCCCGCGTGGCCGTGATCGACGGCGGCATCAACGACAACCACCTCGATCTCGTTGGTCAAGTGGACGTCGCGTGCTCGACATCGTTCGTCCCGGGCGAGCCATTCAATTCTGATGTTGGCGGTCTCTGGCATGGTTCGCACGTCGCCGGTATCGTCGCCGCCGCCGACAATGACTTCGGGGTCGTCGGTGTCGCGCCGGATGCCACTCTCATGGCGGTGAAAGTCCTCCACGACGGGACTGGTCCCTTTAGCTCGATCATTGGCGGCATCCTGTTCGCCTCCGATCCGGCGGCTTTCGGCACCGGGTGCACCCAGAGGGCCGACATCATCAACATGAGTCTGGCGGTCATCTTTTTTCAGCGCCAGGCCCCAGGATTTCATTCCCTGGTTGCCAAAGCAGTGAACTTTGCGGCGTCCAGCGGCGTGTTGGTGATCTCGGCGGCGTCGAATGAAGGCCTCGATCTCGGCCAGCTCTTTGACATGATTGTGATTCCGGCACAATCGGGGAGCGGCTTGGCGGTGTCGGCGACCGGTCCGATCGGCTGGCAGGCCGCCGGCAACACAGATTTCACCAGGATCGCTTCTTACAGCAACTATGGTGAAGACCTGGTCGACATTGCCGGTCCGGGTGGAGATTTCGTCTATCCGGGCGACGAATCCTGCACCTTCGACGGCACGACGTTTCCGTGCTGGGTCTTCGACTTGATACCGGCGCCGTGCGGCGGATCTGGCGGTAACTTCACGTGTTGGACAGCCGGCACCAGCATGGCGTCGCCAGCCGTTGCCGGCGTGGCGGCACTGATCAAGGGCAGGTATCCGAGCATCTCGCTGGGCAGACTCAAAACGCGACTTCTGCGGGCGACCGACGACGAGGGCAAGCGCGGTCACGACGAGTTCTACGGGAGCGGTTTCGTCAACGCCTACAAGGCGTGCACGCAGTAACCGTCGAAGGGAGCCGAGGGAAAGAAAACGGGGGAGGCTCTGCCTCTCCCGTTCTGTTTTTGTTCTCCTCTCGAGCCTTGCAGGTCAGAGCACCGCTCGCACGACGTCATGCTGCCGGGGCGAGTCTTCCGTTCCCTGGCAGTCAGGGACCGTCGCCGCATTGTCAGCCCGAGGTGACTGTGGGCTTTCGCTGTTCCGCTGGCGTTTCGCCGCGTGCCGGCGGATGCATTAAGCTCTGAATTACGCATGTCTCGGTGGAGGAGGTGACGATGCCGAACACGGTCAGAGCTCTCGGTAACCAACAGCTGGACGTCCATCGCGACTCCGCCGATTTTCGCGATCTCATCTATCGTCCGGCGCTCATTGCGTTGCAGCGGGAGATCATTCCGATCGTTGGATATGTGCGCGTGAGGGACCAGGAGAAGGGGGGGGCCTGCACCGGCTTTGGGCTGGCGGCAGTCATCGACTATCTCAACCACTCGCGGTACAGCCGCGACATCGTCGATCACTTCGAAAAGGTCAGTTCGCGGATGCTCTACGAGATGGCCAAGCACCATGATCGGTGGCCAGGTGAGGCCTACGACGGATCGAGCGCTCGTGGTGCGATGAAGGGCTGGCACAAGCACGGTGTGTGCGGCGAGGACGATTGGCCGTACAGTGTCGCGAGCGCGGGCTCGCTGACAGCGCTTCGCCAAGAACGGGCGCTGGTGAATCCGCTGGGTGCCTACTACCGGATTCTCCCCAACCGCACGGATGTGCAATCGGCATTGAACGAAGTCGGGGCCATATTCGCCACTGCGTACGTTCATTCAGGGTGGAGAAGGCCGCAGGCGGGGCGGATCCGTTTCGCCGCGGCCGGTACTCCCGAGAGGCTCGGCGGGCATGCCTTCGCCGTCCTGGGCTACACCGAGCAAGGTTTCATCATTCAGAATTCCTGGGGCGAATCCTGGTCTTCGCTCGAGCTGGGAGGTTCGATCTACCGTGGCCTCGCCGTCTGGAGCTACGCTGACTTCGACGCTAACCTCATGGACGCCTGGGTGGCGAGGATGGCCCGCCCGGTCGAATCGGTGAGGGTTCTCTCTCGTGGCGGTGATATCGCGCAAACCGAGGCCGGCCCGGAACGAGTCGAGTCCGGTCCGCCCGCAGTCGAGATTCGCGACCATTACCTCCACATCGATGACGGCCGCTTCGACCCGGAAGGCAACTACCCGTCGGATGATCTCCAGGCCCGCGAGCTGGTAAAAAAGGCCGTCACGAGCGACCACCTCCTGCTCTATGCTCACGGCGGTCTCAACACCGTCAAAGGCTCGGCTCATCGCGTGGGAAAGCTGACGCCCGTCTTTGAGGCGAACGGCGTTCACGACCTTCACTTCATCTGGGAGACGGACCTGTTGGGCGAGCTGCGGGATGTTCTGCTGGGCAAACAGGACTTCGTCAAGGACCGCGTTGGGGGTTTGAGCAGCTGGTGGGACCGTCTGCTGGAGAAATCCACCTGGCCGCTGGGCCGACCGCTGTGGCGAGAGATGATCTCCGACGCCGATATCGCTTTTCGGGCACGGTTTAATGAGGGTGATCGGCCGGCGGGAAGTCGCACGCTCGATCTCATAAAGCGGGAGCTGACGGGCGCCGGTCGGCCGAGGATTCACCTGGTTGGCCACAGTGCGGGCGCCATATGGCTTGCCCGCCTGCTGAGTCGCTGGCACGATCTTCGGGGACCGAGGATCGACACGCTCGTTCTCTTCGCGCCCGCCTGCACCCACTACATTTTTCTGTCCCACATTCTGCCGCGGCTCAAAGACCACACCATCGAGCGGCTGAGACTTTTCGTCCTGAGTGACGACAAAGAGAAGAAGGATACGGTCGAGAAGATCTATCGGAAATCGCTCCTCTATCTGGTTTCGAATTCGTATCAGAAGACCCGACAGGAACTGAACGGTTCCGGCATTCCACTGCTTGGAATGGCGACCTATTTGCCCCGTCTCTCGTCGGTGCTCAGTCCGCTGAGGAACCGGGTTGCAATCTATGAGAGTGGTAGCGATGCCGAAACGGCAAGCGACAGTCACGGCGGTTTCGACAACGATGTCGCCACCATGAACACGATGCTCAGTCAGATCCTCCGCGGCGCGCCGCACAGAGAGTTCGTCAAGGACGACCTCGAGTTCTAACACTGCCTGAATCGGCGAGAGGCGCTTGGGGACAGGGTGGACTAGAATCCCCGGGGCTCTCGTTCGATGACGAGAGCGGAACCGCAGGTTGAAACGCCATGGTCGGCCGGAAACTCAAGCACTACAAGATCCTCGAGCAGATTGGAAAAGGGGGAATGGGGGAGGTCTATCTCGCCGAGGACCTCACTCTCGAGCGGAAGGTGGCGCTCAAAGTGCTGCCACCGGAGTTTGCCGCCGACGATGACCGGCTCAGTCGCTTCGTCAAGGAAGCCAAGACGCTGGCTGCGATGAACCACCCGGGGATCGTCACGATCTTCTCGGTCGAGGAGGAGGAGGGTATCCACTTCCTGACGATGGAACTGATAGAAGGGGAGACGCTCGCAAATCTGATTCCGCAAGGCGGTCTCTCTCGCGAGAGGTTTCTCGAGCTTTCAGTCCCGATTGCCGAAGCGGTGGCCGCAGCCCACGCCAGGGGTATTACCCACCGCGATCTGAAGCCGGCAAACGTGATGGTCACTGAAGATGGTCGGGTCAAGGTACTGGATTTCGGCCTCGCCAGCGCGATGCAGTCGGAAGGCGATGAAGAGAACGATCTGGCGACCGCGACGATGACCGGTATTCAGGGCCAAGTCGTCGGCACCGTGGCATACATGTCGCCCGAGCAAGCAGAAGGAAAACAGGTCGATTCGCGCTCCGACGTCTTCTCGCTGGGGATCCTGCTATTCGAGATGGCAGCTGGAAAACGGCCTTTCGAGGGAGACACGACTCTCTCGCTCCTGTCGTCCATTCTGCGCTCGGACCCTCCGGTGGTGACCGACCTCAAGCCCGAGCTTCCCCGGCAGCTCGGCCGAATCCTCTCTCGCTGCCTGAAGAAAGACCCCAACCGTCGATTCCAGTCGGCTCTCGGATTGAGATCCGAGCTGGAAGCTCTGCAGAGTGAGTCGACCACGCCTGTCGAGATCAGGAAACCGCGCCCCGGTTGGCAGCCACTGGCGGCGGCAGCCGGCATCCTGATCGTGCTCCTGAGCGGCGTGTATTGGTTGTCACAACGCTCGGAGTGGACGAACCTTTCATCCTCTGGCGAGCCCGGGGCAGAGCAAGGCGCGCGCCGGGCGATGATTGCGGTGCTGCCGTTCGAGAATCTCGGACCGCCCGAGGACGAGTACTTCGCGGATGGAATCACTGAGGAGATCACGAGTCGTCTGGCCATGACTCGGGGTCTCGGAGTGATCTCTCGCGATAGCGCCGTGCTGTACGCGAAGACGGAGCAATCGACTGCCGAGATCGGCCAGGAGCTGGGTGTCGACTACCTGCTCCGAGGCAGCGTGCGCTGGTCATCTGCTGCGGGCGGGCCGAGCCGGGTGCGGATCACGCCGCGTTTAATCAGCGTCGAGGACGACACTCATCTCTGGGCAGGAACGTTCGATCGCCTGTTTGACGATATTTTCGCCATTCAGTCCGAGATCGCCGCGCGAGTCGTAGAACAGCTGGATCTCACGGTCCTCGGCGCCGATGCAGAAGGCGACCAGGGGAAGCCGACCGAAAACCTGGATGCCTACCAGGCCTACCTCAGGGCTCTGAGCGTCCGGACGCCCGCCGGTACGGTCGGTAGATGCGACGGCTATCTGAAGCGAATTCCTCATCTCGAGCGAGCAGTAGAGCTGGATCCGATGTTCGCCAATGCCTGGGCCGAGCTCGCTCTCGCCCGGTCGAGCTTTGCCACGCACTGCGGCGATCATTCGGACGAGCGCATCGCGGCGGTGCGGCAGGCGCTCGACCGTGCGGTGGAGCTGGCTCCGAACTCGTGGCCCGTGTTGTCGGCGCAAGCCCGCTTCGCCATGCAGATCGAACGCGACTATGATCGCGCCTTCGAGCTGCTCGACGTCGCCGACCGCAATCAGGTCGGCGACGCCTCCTTGGCGCAGACCAAGGCCACCGTACTGCGTCGCCAGGGACGATGGCCCGAGGCCATCCGGGAGTTCAAGAGGTCCTTCGAGCTCGATCCGCGGAACTCTCAAACGGCGATGCAGATCGCCTCGGCCCACATGTACGTGCGGAGCTACTCGCAGGCGATCGAGTACTTCGATCGCGCGATCGGCTTGTCGCCGAACGACTCCGTTTCATTCTCACGCAAGGCCTGGACCTGGTGGCTCTGGAGAGGCGACCTTCAGGAAGCGGAGGCGACTTTGGCGGTATTCCCGGGGTCCGCGAACGACTTGACCGAATGGGCCTGGTTCTGGCAGCTGGTCTACGACGGGAAGCATCGAGAGGCGCTCTCTCGACTCGCAAAGTACTCGGCGGACTGGATCAATATCGAAGTGGAATATCAGCCGAAAGCCCTGCTGGCGGCTCAGGCCTTGGCCTTCGCCGGCGATCCGGGGCGAGCGCGAGAATTGTTCTCGGAAGCGAGAAGGATGATCGATGCGGAGTTGCGGAACTCGCCGGATAACGCAAAGCTCCACCGAGCGCTGGCGATTGCGTGTGCCGGCCTGGGGCGCAAGGACGAAGCACTCCGA
>JAOTUP010000137.1 GCA_029863825.1 Acidobacteriota bacterium
CGGTCTCAAGCTGCCGCCCAACCTGGGATCCGACTACGTCCACCGGTTCGAAGCCATCTACCCGCGCCTGGCCGACGAGCTGGACGTGGCGTTGGTTCCGTTCATGCTGGACGGCGTCGCCGGTGTCGCCGAGCTGAATTTCCCGGACGGCATCCATCCGACGGCAGAGGGGCACCGGCGGGTGGCGGAAACCGTCTTGCCGTGGGTGGAGAAGGCGCTCTCCGAGACGGCTTCTCCCGAGTGACCCGAACGGCATATTCGCGCTCCAGGTGATAGGCCCTGCCGCAGGAACGTGACAGTCGGCCGGAGTTTGGACTCCTCTGATGCCCAACAGACCGAAAGCAGGGACGCAGTCGCTCACCCCTCGCGGCCCCGGCGCGGCCCGGAACATGCCCTGCCGACCCGCGAAGCCGGCAACAGGGGCCCGCACCGACTTCAGTCGCAACCGCTACGCTTCGTCGCCGGTTTCCGGTGGAGGCGAACCTTCGATTCTCTCCTCGATCTTCAAGGCTACGCTCTCACTGTCGAAGTCGACAGAAGAAAAGCTGAAGAGGTCCAACATCGCCGCCTCGAAGCGCGTGTTCTGACCCGGAAGCAGGGTCGACTGATCGAGGATGGCGTTCTCGGTCATCATCACAGCGCCTCCATCGTCTCGCGCCGTCACGGTCAACTTGATGCCCGCCGCCGCGTCGCGACTGCGATTCTCGAGCACGCCGAAGACGACCACTCCACCCGCCTCGAGATCCCGCTGGCCCCACTGGGTGACGATCAGACGAGCGGGCGCCGCGGCCCCTTCCTCCGACTCTGCACCGGTTGACTCGGCCCCACCGCCTGGCGCTCCCGGCTTGACATGGGCGACATCGGCGTCGGTAATGACGAACCGGGCCTTCGGCGGCGGAGCCTGCTCCACTGCCTCAGCCGCGGAAGCCGGCTTGCGTGGGCCGCCCGCCGCGGTGAGACGCTCGCTGGCGGCCAGGTCGACCTCGTCGGCCCTCAAGGATGTCAGGCCTCCCTTGGCGCGGGTGAAAACCAGCAATGAACCGCGCGTCGTCCACGCCCCCTTGGTCTCCAGAACGGAGCCGTCGGTGAGCACCAACCAGTCGCCGAGGACCGGTGGACTCGCCGCGAGCGCGACGAGCGCCATGGAAGCCAGCACCAGGGCTGCGCGCAGCCCGAGAGGCCATGGGACCTCTCGGCGCGGCGCGAGAGTCGATCGGTTGCGCACGATTAGAACTCCCTCCAGTTCTTCTCGATCAGACACACCGGAACCGGCGCCACGTCGACGACCTCGGTGTCGGCTGCCACGGCCCGGATGTCGATCCGGTAGTTGGCGAAGCGGCAATTTGCCGGGAACAGCTTCTTGAGCTCGTCCATGATGAGCTGCAGGTTGGCCGGAAGCTCGTTGGGCGGCGGCTCTTGATCCGGCGGCACGTTCGGATCAGAAGGATCGTTTTTGGAGATGGCCAGGTCGGCGAAAGCGCGGCTGACCAGCGTGTTGACGTCCATGCTGCGAGTGCGGTTCGAGTTGGTGTCGAACAAGACGCCGTTGCCATTGTTGGTGAGCATGGCAAACGCCTTACTGTCACCGCGGCGGGAGCACAAGCGAAGCTTCTTGTTGTCCGGATCGACCGAGCTCTCCACGTCCGGCGTGAAGGTGGTGAAAAACGTGATGCCGGAGAGGGCAAAGGAATCGGCGACAACTCGCTCGTTCGGGGCGAGGGTAATGTACCACCCGTGTCGCTTGCCGCCTTCCGGACTGAAGAGAAAGTCGCTGGTGCTAGTGTTGAGACTCGTCGGAGTGAGCGGCTCGAGCACGTCGGCGGTTATCGGCCCACCAAAGAGATCTGTGTCGTCGGAGAAGACGAAAAACCGGCCGCCGCGCGGGGCCACGCTCCAGAGATTCTCACGGTCGCCCTCTCCGATCGCCAGTGCGAAGCTCGGGCTCAAGCGCGGCGTGAAGATCACCGACGGGCGGAAATAAAACGGCAGGCGAGTGCCGGTTGTCGAGTCGATGCCGTCGAAGACGATAGTGGGCGTGCGATCGAACCGCATCTGGTTGGGCACGGATTTGAGCACGCCACCGACCTCGACACTCAGCGCGAAAGAATTGAGCTCCGGCAAGTTGCCGCTGCCATCCGGACCCAGGTCGACGCGGTAGAGATAGCCCTTGGTCGTCGCGATGTAGATGCGATCGAGCAGGCCGTCCTGATTGGTATCCACCGCGGCGGGCTCGCTTGGCGCCGAGCCGTCGAGCTGCTTCTTGTAAATCGTCTGCCCGGTTTCGATGTCGACAACGTAGAGCCAGTTTCCTCGTAGGTCCCGCTTGTCGGGATCGATCCCACCGCCAAAGATGGCGACGAACCGATCCTCGATCGTGCCGCCGACGTTCAACTGGATGCGGCCGATGTTGGGCTTCGACCACGACTGCGCGAAGTCGGCCTCGCCATTGCCCACACCGCCGTTGTCTTCGTCGAGACGAACTCGCGTGCCTTCGACCACGACGGTGTCGCTGAATTCCCACAGCGGCTCGGCGAAGCGAAGGTCAGCGCCACAGGTATTGTCACCGGACTCCGTTTTGTTCCAGCACGGCGGGACACTCGCGCCGTCGACGACGTCGGGGATCAACACCGTTTGCGGCACCGGCTCGGTGATTGTCACTTCTTTCAGCGGATCGGGCTGGGTGATATCGAGCGCATAGACGCTCTCCCCGCCGCGGCGCATGCCGGCGATGACCACGGTCCGCCACTCACGATCGCCCGCCGTCGGGTTTCCGTCGTGCATCGGGTCCATGTAGATGTCCGCCACGGTGAGACCGCCGTCGACGCTCCACTGATGGTCGACCGTCTCGGAAAGCGTCTTGAGGATCGGCAGCGCGGCACGCGGCACGAATGCGGCGACCTCCTTGCCGGTCCCACGGTCGTACTGGACGCTGACCTGACCGCCACTCGAGATCCTGCGTGGGATGCCTGAATCGAAGAAGTGAAGCATGCCGTCGTTGGCCCCGACTACCAGCATCTTTCGCCGGAACTGGTGCTTCTTGGCGAACTCCCGGTAGCCCTGGAAGTCCTGGACGAAGAGCTGCGTGCTCACCGGCCCGGCAACCACCACCGGCTCGGCGTGGAAGTTGTCGCCGAGGATGAAGTCGATGGTGCTCGACGCGTCCGCCGGATCGAGCAGCCCGGTCTTGAGCCTGTAGGTGAAGTCGAGCACGCCGTTGGCGGCGGTCCGCGCGTCCTCCTCCGAGGCGACGTTGCCGTCGATGAACGAGACACCCATGCCACGCCAGAGATCTTTCTCCTCCGGGCTTCCGGCGCCGGTGTCCGGCGACTGCTCGAGCTCCTGCCTCAGCCGCGGCACATCGAGGCCGTTGGCGGCCTGAGGATACACCACGCGTCGCTGGTCCTCGAGGGACCCGATCGGATCCGCCGGCTTGATCTGCGTTTTCAGCACCTCGCCGGCATCCCACAGGAAGCACTCCTCGGTGTCGGTCGCGCCACAGACATTGGAGGTGTCGGGCACGTCCTGCAAGACGCCCTCGACATCGAGCTCCTGGCGAAGCGGCAGCGGCTTGAGGAACGCAAGGGACCTGCCGGCCCAGATGGACGAGTCGTTCAACGGGTTGAACGACGTCAAGAAGATCTTGGACTCGTCTTCCGTCTGAACCGACGGCACGGCCGCCGCGGCGAAGGCACGAGATTCGGACTCGATGATGCCGAGAATGTTGCGCAATTCCTCGCCCAGCGCGGCGGCTCCGCCACCTTCCTCGATGGTGATGATCTCGGCTTTCGACGTTCTCAGGATGCTGTTGAGGCGCTGCTCGCCGGCGTCGCCGCCGAGGTTGATGATCCAGGTCTTGACGCCAAATTTGTCGAAGTCGTTGACGTCGGCAGTCGGGCTCTCGCCTTCACACGTGTCCTCGCCGTCGGTGATGAGAATGGCGTATGGCCGCCGGCACTCAAAGTCGGGATCGCGGCCGTCGGCCAGCTGCTGCCAGCCTGTCTCGAACGGAATCGTGTCGCCGGACTCGCGACACTTGCCCGCCGGGCCGATATTCGGCCCGAGATACCAGCAGCGGTAGTCGTTGATCGCCTTGCCGAAGGGTGTCTCGCCGGCGGCAATCAGCGGCCGCTGGCTGCTGTTGTTGAGCGCCAGGTAGCCGGTGCCCGTGGCCGTGCTGTCATTGGTGAAATAGGACGCCGCTCCGTAGTCCGCCGCCTCGGTGGTGCCGTGCTTGGGATTGAGCCGCTTCAACACCTCGGTGTGAGCCGAGATATCCCAGTGGTAGGGAATGAAGTCGCCACGATCCAGCTCGCGAAACTCGGGGTAGACCGAGTCGATCGCCGTGTTCTGCTTCAGATTCTTGCACACCATACCGTCAGCGCTGCAGTACTGGTCGTCATTAGTGAGAAAGGACGTATCGCCGGGAAACGCGGCGGGGGTCCCTGGAGGCGCAAACGCCGGATCGTCATAATTCCCCTCGAGTCCTTTGCCCAAGAAAGGTGATCTACCCTCACACGGCGCCGTCGCCAGCGCATCTGTCCAGTCGCCGAACCCGGCGATGTCCTCGATGTCGTTGCCGCCGCCCGACTGCGTCGCCGAGACGAAGACGTCATTGGCATCGACCATCAGGAACTCGTCGACCAGGTTGAACGACATCTCGATCTCCACGCTCTCGCTGAAGATCGGGCCTTCCGCAGTTATGTCGACCAACCACCACAAGCAGGTCTGCACCTTGCTCGCGACCAGCTTCAGCTCGAGCGTGCTATCGCCTACTGTGCCCGCACTGCCGGGGCTTACTTCCAGCTTATAGACCGAGCTGTCCGCTCCGGTGACCCACATCGTCGTCGTGGCAGCGCCGCTCGCGTCGAGCTTCGAGAACCGATTGACCTTCGCTCTGTCTACGTCGTTGGACAAGTCCAGAGGTGCCGTGCACGCTCCAAGTGTGTCCGAGCCCAGATGGTGCCCGAGGGTGAACGCATCCTCTCTCGGATCCATCCCGCCTTGCGTCGGCACCTTCGGATAGTCCGGGTAGCCTAACGGCCAGCTCGCCGGCTCGGCCGCGACGTAGAGCCAGTGCTTCGATTGCACCTTGAGGTTGTTCTGATTGAAGGTCATGAACCCGTAGTTGACCTGCGACTGGGTCTGAAACACCTCGTATAGCGCCCGCTTGGCGGTGTAGATGCGCGATCGCGGATCGTCGCCGTTGAGCGGTAGCCAATTGGGAGTGGCCAGTTCGAGATTCATCGAGCCCGAAGTGTCGAGAATGAGCATGACGTAGGGCTTGGCCGAGTTCTTGCGCACCAAATCGGTGTCGTCGGTGTAGCCCGGCCTACTGGTGACCAGAAGCAGCGCTCCGGTCGCGCCGACGATGGCGACGGCGGTGAGAAGGCCCTTCAAGGGTGAGTCTGTCTGTTTCATGTTTCGTCCTCTCTCGAAGCTCGTGGCTTCCTAGAACTTGATCTTGGCCATCTGTACCGGGTCGTCGATCGGAAAGAGCGCGGTCGGCGAGACCTTCCACGGCTGGATCTCGATCATTCCGGCGATCGTCTTCTGCGCTCTGAACGTCGTCGTGACACCGTTGTCGTTGGTCGCCAGACGCTGCGCCTGCGCGGTCACGGCGTTGTTGATCTTGCGAAACGCGTTCTCCGAGTAGGTGCCGGAGTTGTTGATCTCGCACAGGTTGCAGGCAGTGTCCAGAATCGGCAGAAACGGGCTCGTCGCGACCTCGTGGAACAGCTCGTACTTGCCGCCGGTCAGCGGAGTGCCGTCATCGGTCAGGCGGATGGTCACCGCCGAGTGATCGGCGGACACCATGCCGCGCGCCAGCGCCACTTCGACACCGGCGTCGGCAGCGTAGAACACGCGCGTCGACGTCCGCTCGGCGGCACCGATCTGAATCTCCGTCTGGGTCGTCAGCGCCAGGGACATCCCGATGACGGTGAGCACCACCAACACCATGAGCGCCAGGATGTAGGCACTGCCGTCCTCGCGCCGGCACCCAACCAACCGCGATCTGCGAAGCCAACGATTATCTCGACTCATGACACGTTCCTCATATCGACAATAGTCTCGAGCGTCCGGCGCCTGAAGGTCCTCTCCCAGGTCCCGTTGTATCGATTCGCCGGCGCCACCTG
>JAOTUP010000138.1 GCA_029863825.1 Acidobacteriota bacterium
TACACGGTAGGGCAGCTTTTGGGGGCCTGCGGTCCGAACCCTTCCGACGGATGTGACTACAGCAACTATCAAGTTGACGGCGCCTTCTCCACGACCTACTCGTCGATCTCAAGCTGGCTCAACCCACCGAAGTACACATTGACAATCTCGAAAACGGGAACCGGGACAGGAACCGTGACAAGCAGTCCTGCAGGTATCGACTGCGGGACCACGTGCTCCGACCAGTTTGCCTCCGGGACCATTGTCCAACTGACCGCCGAACCGGCAACCGGATCGCAGTTCGCGGGCTGGAGCGGTCATTCCGACTGTTCCGACGGGCAAGTCACAATGAACGCTAACAAAACCTGCACCGCAACATTCAATAAGACAAAAAAGACTCTCACCGTTTCAAAGGCCGGTGCGGGGTCGGGTACCGTCACGAGCAACCCAGCTGGCATCAATTGCGGCGGCGATTGCTCGCAGGCCTATGACCACGGGACAACCGTTCAGATCATCGCCGCACCGTCCATCGACTCGACATTCGCAGGCTGGGGCGGGGCTTCGGACTGTCTCGACGGAAACGTCACCATGACGGCGTCAACCGGGTGCGTTGCAACCTTCGATCTCCGACCAACGTTTCAGCTCAGTGTCTCAAAGAGTGGCACTGGCAGCGGTGTGATTACGAGCACTCCCTCCGGCATCAACTGTGGATCCGACTGCCAGGAAGCGTGTTACGAAGGCGAGACAATGCTTCTCTCGGGGACTCCTTCGATCGGCCACGAGTTGACAAGCTGGGGTGGCCACGCCGACTGCGTTGACGGAGTTCTCTCCATGAACGGAGCCCGTGCGTGCACTGCTACTTTTAGCCCGTGTTCTTCACAGAGCGTCGTCGACGTCCTCGGAGAAATCGCGGGCCCGAGCACGCGAAGCGCCTGCAATCATCTCCGGCTCGGCCCAGATCTCAGGATTACCGAAACTGGGGCCCTCACAGCTGCGGCAGGAAACACGGTGACCTTGTACAACGGCTTCAGACTCGAGGCTGGTGGCCGATTAACAGTGATTCTCGGGCAACCCATGCCGTAGGGCGTTCTCCCCGGGTCGGTTGGCCACGTCCAATGACAGGAAACCGCCCGCCCCGGGCAGGGGCCGGGGTCGCGGGGCTGGGGTCAGGTCTTGAATTGCTGCATGCGGACGTCTCGAGCCAGGTCGGCGGCAATGCAAGGCCTGACCCCGGCAGTGTTCTCTTCCGGCTCACGCGAGAATTCCGACTTGCATCTTGCAGGCCCGGCACCTTTTCGGCGCCGACTCCTCGAGGGCTTCGCTCGTGGCGAACCGGTGACTTTCGCATCGTGTATCGGGTCGTCGATGAGCAGATCGAGATCCTGACCGTTGCGGTTGGTCATCGGCGGCAGGTCTACGACCGGTTGAGAGCGGTTGAAGGAGGGGGGTGCACCCGAACAGAGACTGTCAGGGGAGTGCAAGGTTCTGTGGCTCGAGACCGTCTTGTCTGGTGGAGGATGTTGCGCAAATGTCAGATTTGACATATTTTCGCCATGCGGCTGCGTGAGAAGCCGCTGCGCTGGATCGCCGGTGAGGTTCAAGACACCGCCTTTCTCTCGAGCTGCCAGGGTAGAAGCTAGCGTTCTGCTGCGGCGGCTCCAGCGGGGCGAGTCGCTCGGGATGCCGCACTCCCGGCCACTTCGCATTATTGGAAAGCGGTGTTACGAGCTGAGAATCAGAGACCAGGAGCAGACTTGGCGGATCGTCTATCGAACAGATCCGGACGCCATTGTGGTTCTCGAGGTGTTTTCGAAGAAGATGAGAAAGACGCCTCTCGCAGTCATTAGACGGTGTAGACGACGACTTCAGGAGTATGACGGTGGATAGAAAACACTGGGGCAACCTCCAGCGAGAAGGCTGGCGCGAAGGCGATGCCGCTGCCTTCCTTGGGTTGTCGCCGGAAGAGGCTATGTACGTGGAGATGAAGCTCCGGCTCGCCGATGCGGTCAGGGCACTGCGGGCAAGGCAGTCGCTGACACAGATTGAGCTGGCCGAGCGCCTGGGCTCGAGTCAGTCGCGTGTGGCCAAGATCGAAGGCGGCGATCCTTCGGTTTCAATCGACCTGCTCGCTCGGTCGATGCTGGCGCTGGGGGCGACGAACGAAGACATTGCTCGCGCCATTGGCACAGTCGGCTGAGATGGTTCGAGATCGAACCGCTGAGGTAGGCCGTGCATAGAGTTGAGAAAGTCCAGGCGCTCGCCGACTACCGCCTTTCGGTTCAGTTTGCCGACGGAGTGAAGGGCGAGGTGGATCTCTCGGACCGCCTCTTCGGCCCGTCGCCTACAACGCCAAGTCCAGCCATGACGGACTGCGGCACTGCCAGGGCGATTCGCAGGAGTCTCGAGCTCCCGGCTCAGGAGATCGGACCAACCGCGCCCGCTGCCACTGCCCGGCCTGTTCACCGCTCTCACGCCGCGGCGCACAAAAGCGATTTCCTCCTCCGCCACGGATCCTGCTCCGACGCCCCTCAGCGTCTGAATCATGGCCGACTCGGCGGAGATTTCCCCTCGGTCACGGGCACAGAAACGAGCCGCTCGGCTTCAGCGGGCGTTCGCACGTGAGTGAGCGACTCGCCCGCGGAGTCGCTGGACGGACTTGCCCGAAGTCGACGCCAGAGCGGCAGACCCGCGGTGCCCACGAAGTAGACCGCCAGCAGGGCGTTCATCAGGCTATAGCTCCCGTGCCAATCGGCCCCCGCGAGCACGGCCGCTCCGTAGAGGAGAAATGCCGCCATCTGCCCCCCGGCCAGGAGACGACGTCGGGAGGCACCGTCGACCATGAAGAGCGGCATGAGTGCTGCCGCCCCGAAGTAGTAGCGCGATAGAACCAGCAGCGAAAAGACCGCGCCGAGGCCCAGGATCTGCGCATTCCAGGATCGCCCGCCCAACGCGGCGGCGGCCAGCATGCCGACCAAGAGGAGCTTGGCTGTCCAGACCCACGGCTGTCGCATCTCGAGCGTCCGGGCGCGATCAGTCGCGTCGGCCTTTTCACGCATCTGCCGAAAATCGCCGGTAAAGGCGTGCTCGAGACCGATCCGGCGCTCGCCGGCAACGTGGTGTTCTCGATGCAGGCTGATGGCCTCCACCCATTCCAGCCACGCCTGCGGTCCTCGTCCGTTCGCGGTTCCGATCGCCAGAGCGACGACGCAGGAGAGAACGCACGACAGGGCATAGCGACGGAGCCGTGGCGCGATGTGGCGGCACCTGACGCCCTGAACGAGCGCCGGCAGCAGAGCGAACGCGATTAGGATCACCGGAAAGACCCGGGTCATGATCGCGTACGCCATCAACGCCCCGGCGAGCGCCGGCCGGCGCCGGTGATAGAAGCACAGGCCAGCGGCCATCGCGCACAGCCAGTCCGCCTGGAGGAATCCCCCGATCAGTCGGGCGGTGTTGGTCGGGCTGGCGACAAAGAGAAGTAGCACCAAAACCGAGCGTCTCCGGCCAAAGGTCCTCGAGACAAGAAGCGCGGTCAGTGCCAGCAGCACCGGGTCGATGAACGCCAGGACCGGAAGCCAGGAAGAGGTCGCCGGCACCAAGGCCGCCGAGGCTCGGCCTATCGATGTCCAGAATGGCGTGCCGTTGTAACCGCGATCCCGGAAGACGTTGCTCCAGCGCTCGGCTCGACGGTATCCGGCAAGCGCCGCGACATCCTCCTTGAAGGACCTCCAGCGCTCCGCTGTGAACCGTTCCCCAGGGGTGAAGCCATCCTCGAGTTGTTCTCTTGGCACGATCTCATAGCTGCCGAGATCTCTCGCCTCGCTGATCTTCTCGCTCCAGTAGCCGTCGTGCTCATGATCGGCAACGAGCGCCGCGACATAGAGGTCCTCGTACCCGAGTTCGGCGAAGTACTTCGCGCCGAGGTAGTAATGAAAGAAATTCGATGCTCGCACCTCTCCCTGCACCAGCCTGGTGATGTCGCCGACAGTCGCTGCCGTGAGCATCGCCAGAGCCAGGCTGAGAAGGGCCGCGTCTCGCTTTGCGCTCTCGATCCCGTAGGTCCACCGCCGTCGGCTCGGCCACCAGAGGGCCAGCAGTCCGAAAGACACGAGGCCCGTATGGAGCAAGTCCGAGGAGGGTACGAAGCAGGCGAGGACGACGACCAGGACCAGGTCGAAATGCGGAATCCTGGAGGATCCGGCCTGTGTACCCGCCATCTGGTCTCCTCTCTCATGACTCATGGTCATCACCGTCGCCGCTAACCGTGCCGCGTGTCTGGGCCGGAACCAGGCCGAGAGTGTCTCCCAGCCCGTGCACGTCGCCTCCCTCGCCGCCGTGACGCGGAGCGTGACGTCGGGCGCATACCGTGGCTCTCACACGCACTGCGGACTAGCCTGAGTTTCTCACCAGCATTCGTGGCGAGAGGCCGCAAATGGTTGTAGATACGAGGCTTGCAACCGAGATCGACGCAAGTGCACGTGAAGTACTTCGAGGAGATCGAAGGGAGCCTAACAACTCAGATTCAAGCATTCCCGGCCTCGCAGTAGAAGGTTGGTGAGAAGCTAATGCTAGTAGCGATAACGCACCTGAACCCGCGCCAGGGTCGCCGGCTCCCCGATCGGGAAGGCGCTTCCAGGCTCGAACCGAGCCCCAACGATCTCGAAGTCCAAACGCTCGAATCGCCTGATCCCAATTACTATATTCAGCTCAGTGCCCAGGTCCTTGCTCACGCCATCGGGATTCTGGTCGATGCTGGTTCGCGGCAGCGATGTCGATGCGACGTCCTGATGGTAGGTGTGCCCGATGAGCTCTATCGAGCTGGTCTTCATGAATCGCCTGCCGATGCCGACCGTCGAGATGATCATGTTCGACAGCTCTGGCGCCATGAGTTCTCCGTAGTAGCGGACGGCGGTCACGCCGCCAAGCCGGGCATTGTTGTCTTGCAATCCCGTCTGCCGAAACAGCGAGTCTCGCGTGCCGCCACTGTCACCCGAACCGTGCGCCAACCCGAGCGACAGCGTCAGGCGCGAAGGCGATGACGACGTCCAGCTCAGGCCCATATCGCCACCCCAGGCCGCGACATCCCGAGGACCGCGATTGCCCGTCAGGCTCGACAGCTCGACCCAGCCCCTGATCTGATCACTCCACCGCCCGATCGCCCGAACCCCGATATGGGAGGAGGCTTCATCGCGCGTGCTGCCGAAATCCCGATGGACAAGGTAGGCAGCCATATGCCGCCGACGATTCCGGTTTGACACGTAGACGATGGTGTTGAGGGCATCCTCGTCACGCGGGGAGCCGTCGCTGAGCGTCGTGCTGACCGACATCTCAAGATGCAGAGGACCGGCATCGCGAAAGAGGCGTAGAGCATCGAGATTCTGGTCGTACAGCCATTCCCGCGAGTCGTCGAAGTCCTGACGTCCGAGTTGGATGTCGAAGCCGAGACCCACGTCACGAAACAGTACGTACGCCTCGCCAACCGAGACCTCGTCGCTGGTCTCGTGCAAGCCGCCTCCCAGATCCCGGCGCAGGATCCGATGTCGCAGATCGACCAGCGACGTCACCCTGGGTGTCGGCGCCCACACGACTCGTGCCCGGAGGCGCGACCCCGTATCATCGCGGTCGTCCAGCTCGTCTATGTCGGTATCGTCGGGATCGTCTAGCTCCATGTTCCGCCTCGAACCCACGGCAATCTCTTGTTGTACACCGACACGAACGGTTTTGCTGATCATGAAGCCTTCGCCGAAGAAATCGCCCATGTCGGCTGCGACCGACGACGGCCTGGCGGCTGCCGCCAGCTGCAAGCTGGACAACGGAATCGCCGAACGCTGTTTCACGTCGGGCGGAATCAGGACCGGAAAGCCGAGCACCTCGACGTGCAACGTTCCGTCCGAAAGCTGCTCGGCGTTCTCGATTCGACCGGCAATCCGCGCGACTCCGGGGTTTCGAACCTCGATGCTGTGAGCCACGATCCCGCCGTGCTTGTTTTCGAGACCGCGGACACGCACGCGCTGTCCGATGCAGGTCTCAAGGGTTCCACCGGCCCAGCGAGTCGTTGGGCCGGTCTCGATATCTCGTCCGAGCACCGTGATCCTGCCCGCCGTGGCTCCAGCCTTTGCCGGACCCCAGAGAAAGTCCTCTCGTCGGG
>JAOTUP010000139.1 GCA_029863825.1 Acidobacteriota bacterium
TCTCCCACCACGCAACTCCGCTCATCATCGCCAGTGAGCCAAGCGCCAACCCGACACCGAGACGGAAGCGTGTGCGGTCCACAAAGAGCTCGACCGTATGCCGCCCAGGCTCGAGCAACACCGCCATTCGATGCATGTTCGCCACGTAGATGGGAGTCCGCCTGCCATCGACCACCGCGCGATAGAGCGGCAGATGCGACCGCTGGACAAGCAGCGCGCCGCTGCCTTCCGCCTCGACCTCCCAGATCATTCGCTCCGCTTCGCTTTTCTTCACCGTCACTCTCCCCCCCGTACCTGAACCTGCCCCGACATCGCCCGCCAGAACGGCGTCTGAACGCGGATCAAAGTCCGGACTGAGCATACGAGCCAGCGCCTCGTTCAGGTTGTCCGAAGAGTACAGGGTACCGACGAACTGAGCCTCCTCGGCTCGCTGAAGAAGCCGATAGATGTGCATCTGGTCCTCTCCGCTCGCGAAGCTACCCGCGAGCTCGACCATCCCGGACTCGACCAGAGGAGGCTCCAGCTCTCTTCGCAGAAGCAGCCACTCCACTCCGGACGATGCCAGAATGCGCATTCTCTCAACATCGTCGAGCCGCTCGATGGCCTGAACCGTTGCCCGTGTGAGGAAGGAGTCCAGGCCCTCCGGCGAGAGCGTAAAATCGTAGAATCGCCCTGCCATCATCCCGGCCGCAGGATGGAAGTCGTGGAACATGGACCGGTGGAGCCAGCGAGAGCTGGCATCCGGATATGAACGAATCGGGATCGTCCCGGTCTCGAACAGCTTGCCGTCCGTGCCGTGAACGGCTCGCGCCCCCTTCGGGATGAGCTGCTCGGCCGGTGACGGTTGCCGGTAGGGTGCCACGTCATCTGTCTCGAGCAACGGCCGCAGAAAGAAGAGCTGCGCCAGGACGTGAATGATCAGAAGGATCGGGATTCCGATGTCGACCCGCCGACGCGCCAGTTGCACAACCGCTATCAGCATCAGACACAAGAGCACGGAGAGAAGGGCCACGCCTGTCCAGCGCAGGCGCTCGCTGGCAGCCAGTTCCGCTGGGAGGGCCGGTGGCATCCAGCCCCGAATCAGCGTCTCGATCCTTGCCGAGAACACAAGCAGCACAACCCAGATGGAGAGAAAGACTCCGGCCAGCCAGCCGAGGCTCCGCGTCAAGGGCCTCATCTGGCCTCGAGACAACAGGTTATCGACCCCGATCGCCGCCAGAAGCGAACTGCCAACGGCCACGAGAAGCCAGAACTTTACCGGCATCCGCAGTCCTCCGGCTCCCGGGAGACTCAAGAGACCGCCGACCAGGGGATTGCTCCGACCGAGGGCGAAGAACAAGCCGGCCACAGCCGACCACCCGGCCCAGCGCACCGCCCGACCGCGCACGCCCACTCCGATACCCACCAAAGCCAGGGTCAGGACCCCGGGGCTGAGAGAGAAGAGCAGCGGCGGAAAACCGGCGTGAAAGCGGTGACCCCAGAATGCCAGGTCCGGACTGCCGAAGGCCAACGGCAGGAACCAGTCCAGTACCCTCGCCGGGTGCCACGAGCCCGCCGTCGCGGCAAGCGACGAATAGCCAAAATGGCCACGATAGGAGAGCGACAGAAGCCGCAGAAACTCGAGCACCATCGGTGCCGCCAGCATCGTCCCAAGGCCGACTGCGGCCGCCAGGCGACCCCAGGTTCTCCACGCGATTCCGTCTCTTGCCAGAACCGCGCTGGTCGCGAGCACGAGCGCGAAGACCGCGGTAATAGGATCACCGGCAACGATCAGGAGCGCCCAAACGCCGGCGCTCGTCGCAAGCCACATCGCGACCGTCCGGCTTACAGCCAGGGTGAGAAAACACGCCGCCAGCGCCGGCGCCCAGACCGCTGGCGCAATGAGGTTGTAAAGATTAAAGCAGGACAGAATGTATCCGCTGACGGCAAAGACGACACCGCCCGTCCAGGCCGCCTCTCGGCGCAAGCCCCACGCCCGTCCGAGCCAAAAGAAGGCGAACGGCGCGAGCATCAGGTGAAGCCAGAAATGAGCATTCATCGCCCATATCGGATCCGCCACCAGATAGAGAAGATTGTCCGGATGCAGCGCCACGGTATTGGGATTGCCGAGGTGGGTCTGGCCGCCGGCGCGATAGGGATCGACCAAGGGGAGGTAGCCGTCTCGCATCGCCTCGGCCTGGAACCATTTCATCTCCAGGTGAGTATTGAGAACGTCGCGAAAGAAGAGCGTTCGACTTCCGTTGATCAGCGGCCAGACGGCAAGAGTCAACAGGATCAGGACCGGCAGCACATTGAGGAATCCGAAGCGCATCAGGCCCCGACCGTCGTCGCTTGCCGAGCCGGGAGTGGACAGATTGCTCGTCACCTCTAGAATACCTCCGATGGCGACCGCTCTTGCCCAACTGATGCGACCTGCCCACTGGGCCAAGAACGTTTTCGTTCTCGCACCGCTCGTCTTCGCCCAGATGGTGCATCAGCCCGACGCATTGATCCGCAGTCTCTTCGCGTGTGTGGCATTTTGCGCCGCATCGAGCACCGTCTACATTTTCAATGACTATATCGACCGCCACGAAGATCGAAAGCACCCGGTCAAGAAGCTCCGTCCCCTGGCCGCAGGCACAGTCCCGGTCGGCGCGGCCATCACTCTCGCCGGAGCCCTAACCGTTACTGTCATCGGAATCGGCCTGCAGCTGGGACCCGGGTTCCTCCTGATCGCCGCCGTTTACCTCCTGGTAAATCTGCTCTACACCCAGTGGCTGAAACATCTTGTCATTCTCGATGTGATGAGCGTCAGCGTCGGCTTTGTGCTGCGTGTCGTCGCGGGTGGGCTGGCGATTAGCGTCACGGTCTCGGCCTGGCTCCTTCTTTGCACCTTCTTCCTGGCGCTGTTTCTCGCCTTCTCGAAGCGTCGCCATGAACTCATGCTGATGGCGAGCGACGCCTCGGAGCAACGTCGCGTTCTGACCCATTACAGTCCCGCGTTCCTGGACCAGATGATCAACGTCGTCACGGCTTCGACCGTCGTCTGTTACGCCCTCTATGCAATCTCTCCCGAAACCGTGCAGCGGTTCAATACGCGCGCGCTCATCTACACGATTCCCTTCGTGCTGTTCGGCATCTTTCGCTATCTCTACCTCACGTATCAGCTCCCCGATCGCCTCAACCCAACAGAGGCAGTGATTCGTGACGCCCCCTCGTTGCTGAACATGCTTCTCTGGGGACTCGTCGTTCTCGGCACCATCTACTTCGCGTGAACAGGCGAAGCTCGAAGCGCGTTCGCGGTGCGGTGCCCGGAAAAGAACTCCGCAATCGCATCGCAGACCCGATCCACTTCACCGGTCGTCAACTCGGGGAACATCGGAAGACACAGAACGTCCGCTGCGGCACGCGTCGCGACGGGATAATCGGCCGGCTCGAGATCGAGCCCCTCGAACGCCGGCTGTTGATGCAAGCCGTGCGGATAGTGGACGGTGCTGCCAATGCCGCGCTCTTTCAGGTGACCGCGTAGCGCGTCGCGGGCATCGAGCCTTATCGTCAGCTGATGGTAGACCGGCTCTGCCCGCGCATCGTCTTCGAGGAAGCTCAGCTCGTCGAAGTGATCGAGTCGGCTCCGATAGCGCGCCGCGATCTCACGACGTCTCGCGTTGTCCTCCTCGAGCCCAGGCAACCGGCAGTTCAGCACTGCTGCCTGCAAGGAATCGAGTCGACTGTTGATACCGACCTCACGGTGAAAATAGTGGCGGCTTCGGCCGTGATTGGCGAGTCTTCGCGCCCGCTCCAGAAGCTCGCCGTTGTTTCCGCTTATCGCGCCGCCGTCCCCGAAGCATCCGAGGTTCTTCGAAGGATAGAAGCTCCAGGTGGCGACGTCGCCGAAGCTCCCGACTCGGCGCCCGTCGAATCGCGCCCCATGCGCCTGCGCCGCATCCTCGATCAGCCACAGGTCGTGGGTGTCGCAGAGAGCTCGAATGGCATCGACTTCAAACGGCCGCCCATACAGATGCACGCCGATGACGCCGACGGTTCGGTCGCGTATCTTCGCCTCCACTTGCTCGGGGTCCAGATTCAAAGTTCCGGCTTCCACATCGGCCAGCACGGGGCGGCCGCCGAGCCAGGAAACCGAGGCGGCGGTGGCGATGAACGTGAACGCCGGTACGATGACCTCGTCACCCGGCTCGAGACCAAGAGCCCGGAGGGCCACCATCAGAGCATCGGTCCCATTGGCGACCCCCACCGACTCGGACACCTCCAGAAAGCGGGAAAAATCCCGCTCGAACGTCTGGACCTCGTCGCCACCGACGAAACGGCGGTCGGTGAGCAGCCGGCTCCAACGCCTGTCCAGCTCGCTTCTGATCGCAGCGACCGCCCGCTCGAGGTCGAATACCGGAATCATTTCATGTGTCATGGCAGCTCCGGCGCGGTCGGTTCACTCAAAGGGTATCGCGTCCAGGGCGTCGAATAGACGCCCACGGAATTGCCTCCCATGGTGATGTTGTGAGGAATCTCCAGCCGGTACAAGAGGCGAAATGGTGAGTCGGGCCGGGCAAAACGCGGGTACCACTCGGGAAAGATCACCAGATAGTCGGGGCGTTCCTCTTCGAGAAACCGCAGCACTCCGTCGTGCCAGTCTCGTCCCTGGCTCTTTGCTTCCCGTATGTACAGCGGAGCTTCGGGATCGATGATACCGGCCAGGTCGACGATCGGATTAGGCAAGAGGTACTTGAGGGCACCGACGTCGTTGACCGCCAGCAGCGCCTCCGGAGCCAACCGACCCGACAACCAGCGCGCCATCTCGACATCGCTCTGTTGAACGTTACCCAGGCTCTGCAGGTAGCGCCCAAGACAACGATGCACGCCAGTGACGGCAGGCCATGCAACCACGGCCAGAAGCAGGAATCCGACAGGCAGTCGCGCGCCTGCCGCGCGGACGGTCCAGACCGATGCCCGGACCGCACGTTCGACACCAAGTAGGCCAAGTACGACGAGGATCGGGAATAGCGGAAAGTAATAGCGCCCGAAGTTTCCCGCGATGACATTTTCCTGCGCACCTCCGAGGGTCGAGTATGCGAGGGGAAGGCCAATGAGCCAGAGAGCAGGCAGAAGCCCGACATCGCGCTTCCGGCCCAGCCGCTCGACCATGACGAGACACCCGGCGACGGCGGTGAATGTGAAATACGGATAGACACTGAAGAAGATGCTCAGCATCTCGTACAGGGCATGCAGGTTGGGCAACAGGCTCTGAAGGCCGGTCGATTTCGCATCAAAGGTCGTCGGCAGACTCGATCCGCTGGCGGCGAGGTTGAAGAGCCCAACCGGGGCGATCAAGATCGCCGCCGCCATCCCGCCCGTCAACACGGGTTCGAGCCTCGGACGTCGCAATCGCAAGACGCCCCGCCCCTCGCTCGTCGGCAAAATGAGTCGATCGACGACGGCGAGCGCGAGAAGCAGCAGCCCCTCCGGCCGCGCCAGAACCCCCGCTCCCAGCAGGAAAAGCGACAGCGGCGGCCGGCGCTCATCGCGTCGCTCTCGGATGTGCAGGATCACTCCCCACATACTGAGGAATATGAAGAGCGGCACTTCCATGCCCGACAGTGCACTCCACACCAGCCAGCCGGTCGCCGCCGTCATCACCGCCGCCACAATCGCCAAGCCGGGGCTCATATCCAGCTCCAGAGCCAGCTGTCGACTCGCTGCAATTCCGCCCGCATAGAAGCCGGCGCCGACAAGCTTCGCCCACAGCAGTGGACTGCCCGGCAGCATGAAGAGCAGCGACAGAACCGCGGTCCAGAGCGGCGCTGTCGACCCGGCGACGAGCTCTCCCGGGTTATATGACAGACCGTCGCCATGGGCAAGGTTGCGCGCGAACTGGAGGTGGATCCAGGAGTCGTCGAGCGGCAGACCGAGCTCACCTCCGAGATAGGAGACTTCCGCGGCAAGATAGAGGGCGCACAAGACAAGGCCCAGAATCAAGGGAGCGACCTGAAGCCAGCCCGGAAACGATGGCCTGGATGCTTCCGCCTGCGGCACCACGTTGACGTCCGACTCACTCATGCCAGGCGATTGTATCGCCGAGGTCCGGCCCCGACGAACACGTTCCCGATGCTAGACTCGCGCGCGCTATGATCAAGG
>JAOTUP010000140.1 GCA_029863825.1 Acidobacteriota bacterium
CCAGGTTGACGGTCACGCATTGAGTGCACGCCAGTCGCGCCGCCGCGGATCGAACGTCTTCCGGTGCGCTTTCGATCATCGGTACGAGGGTCGGCAAGGGGAGCGAGGAGATGACCGCATCGACGCTGATTCGACTGCCGTCGGCGAAGTCGATGTGCTTTCCCACCGGGTCGATTCTGACCACCTCTCGCCCCAATTCGACTATCGCCTGATCGAGAAAGAGCCGCAGATAAGACTCGAAACCACCGTGGCTCGGATACCGAAAGTGGTCGACATAGTGCACATCAGCCGTGTCCTCGGCGATCGCTCCTTGTAGCACCTCTTCGAGATCCGGCCGGTAGAGCCGAGGCCCGAGCCAGTCGGTGCTCATCTTGCTGGCGTGGGCGGTGTGGTACTTCTCGCCGTACTCCATGGGGAATGTCTCGGCGAAGGTGCGCCCGTAGCTGGCAATCAGCCACTGCTCATAAGTGTCGGGAGCACCAGTTTCCTCCTGCTGTGTGACGACGAATTCGCTGAGAATCCTGGCTGTCAGCTCAGCCGGCAGGGACGACAGGTTGCACTGCGCGGGGTGCTTGATCCAGTGCCCTCGCCAGAAGTTATTGACTCTTGCCTGAAGAACCTCGAACTCACCGTTGACGCTGGCCGCAAGAAGCTCTTGCAGCCGCACATCCTTCGTGAAGGAGATGTGCGGGCCGTCGTCGAAGATGAACCCGGACTCATGGCGGTAGGAGATCGTGTGGCCACCGGGTCGCTCCGCCTTGTCGTAGGAGGTCGCCTTCGCGCCTTCCTCGCCGATCCGGTGAGCCGCGCCAAGACCCGCCATCCCCGACCCCAGTATGGCAATCCTGGTCATGGCTCTACGCTACCTCCGGCACCGACGGCAGATCGATCCAACCTGCCAACCGGCGCCTGCTTGCACGACTCGTCGCGTCAGCTCCAGGTGCCCTGATACTCGCACCATGAATCACCGGAGTGGACACAGCGTACCTTCCTACTCTCGAAGTTCTTGACGCCCGTACCTTCGCCGAGTCCTCGGATCCATCCAGTAATCATGTGGCAATGCGCTCGATCGATCTTCGGAAAGTCCTTCAGCCTGACGGTGAATCGTCCCTGACCCGACTCCACGACTTCGAGCTCGCCAGAGTCGCAGTACCGATTCCAGAAGGCCGGCGACCGGTTCACAACCCTTTCGACCGTCAATATGGCGGTGATGAATCTGAAGATCCCTCCGAGATCCTGTCGCCCCGACAGCCGGCCGATATCCTCGAGGAGCGCGACGTCGCCAGCGCCCATCTCGCTTTCAATGGTTCGCGCGAGAGCAGAGAAAGCGGCGTAGGGATACCAGAGCGAACTCAGAATGCGCTCGCGAAAGAATGGTTGTGCGTCGATCGGGAGCTTCTCGAGCAGACTCGGGATGCCTCCGGCGTAGGAGGATTCCTTGACGAATTTCAACAATCCGCGGATCGCAAAGCCCTTGATTTGCGGTTCTCTCGACATTCGAAGGCTCTCAATGATGGCGCAAAACTAGCACTTTCCTCTCCACTTTGCAGCCTGCTCCACGCCTTCCATCGTCAGCAAGTTCATCTGTGGGCTGGCATTTTTCGCCAGGTGTGAAAAAATCCGTAGCTCCGACCAACAATGCACGATATCTATTCTCCGCAACCTGATGTGAGTTGCTGATCGATCGACTGGGACGCCGCGCAATGACTCGACAACTCTCTCTGCTCCTGACGATCCTGCTCGTGCCCACTCTGACGGCGGCGCAGGGAACCGAGCCAGTTTCTGAATGTGATGTCTTTTTCACTCAGTCTCCTCGCCCACTCAACGTCGCGTCGTTCTTCACTTGGTACCACTTCGAAGACCAGTTCGACTGCATGTCTGCCCGGCCCCTCGAAGGCTGGTTTCTGTCCTCGGATAGGCGGCGAACCAAGCAGCACTTCCACCGCCTCAGGAAGCACGGATTCGATGCGCTGCTAACCGCCATTTACGCCGATCCCGAGAGCCACGACGGCGGCTCGAGCGATATGCGCCACATGGTCAGGGCATTGGAAATCGCTCGACAGCAGAAGCTCCAGTTCATCCCTCTGTTCGACCTCGCCGTGGCCGCGGATCTGAAGGGCGGCTTCTGCAATCGTTTTGCCGGCCTTTGCCCCCAGGGTACGAGGCCGATCGACGAGTACAATTTCGACCGCCATCCGGAGTTGGAACGGCTCACCGTCGACATGATGAAAGTCATCGCCGAGAGGTTCATTCTGCCGTTCACTCACCCGAAGAACCCGACGAAAAGCACCGCGAGATACCTCACGGATAATCGCGGTCGACTCGTCCTCGACGAGCACGGCCTGCCACGGCCCGAGATCTACCTCTACATCGCCCGCGTGTGGACCGACGACAGTCGTGATCACAAGACCATCAAGACGACGCTACGCAAGGTCAATCGCGCCTATCACCGCCTTGGCCTCGGAAAACCCGCATATACACTCGATGTGATCCAGGCGAACAATGCAGGTTTCGACGAGGGCCTCGTAGCGGCATTCGGCGACACCGTCGTCGGGATCACGTCGTTCTTCGAGCCTCATCCGCAGGCCCGAACAATGGGCGAACTGACTCGTACCGTGCATGGCCCGATGTATGCGAATGCAGCGACGAAGCTTGCGCGTGCGATCGGAAGCGACCTGATCTCACCGCGAGTGCAGGTCTCGGTCGGCACCGCCGCCAATTTCGACAAACGCAGATGGGCGGCGTGCAATGGTGGCTTCGGCAATGTCGCCTGGCCGGCCATGGGCCCGGAGGAAGTCTTCGAAGCCTTCCTCGGCAGCATCACGGGCACGACTCAGCCGGAGCACGAGTGCAAACGATTCCTGGATACGAACGGGAACCAGCCCGTTCCATATCGCAACAAGCGTTTCATCTATGCCGGAGAGGGTTTCGAGGGTACGTGGCTCTGTGCCGAGACGCAGAATGGCCAATTCGTGTATCCGAACCGCTACGGCTGCCAGCCCTTGCACATCTTCGAGGCGCTGATGAAGGACATCGGCGAACTCCGGACGCGCTGAGCCGACGGCGCTGACCTGTCAGGACAGCCCGCCGAAAACAAAGATCAGCTGTCCCACGCCGGCGAGGAACCCCAGCACCGCCCCGGTCAGAATGAGCTTCATCTCATCCTCCTGGAAACAGGGTCTCAGGAGGTCCTGAAAATCCTGCGGTGGTAAATCCTCCATCCGCTCGCGCAGAAGCTCCTCCGCCCTCACCGCTCGATCGCGATTGAAGGGCCAGTGGTCGAAAGCGTCGGTCGACACGGCCACCGCCTTTTCTCCCACCGATTCCCTGATTTCTTCGAGCGTTTCCTCGCCGACGATCACCTGTGCCGCGGGCGAATAGGTCAGCATCACTCGGTCGGCAACAAGCTGAATGTGACGCTTTATCAGAGCTTTGGCTTTCTCCGCTCTCGCCCCGTAAAGCATCGCGTACATGATGTGCTGCAAGGTGATGATCTCCGTCGTCACCAACTTGCACCAGACCGCCGCGACCTCCCTCTGGCGCCTCAGAAACAGGCCGTGAATCGTCCATGGCCCGAGTTTCCTTGCAAACAGCGGCCGGAAGATCATGTTGATAGCCAACCAGTTTGTCGCGTAGCCGACCAGGATGCCGAAAGCCGGCAACACCCACCAGAAGGGGTAGATCACCCAAACCGTCAACTGAATGAGGCCGAAGAGAAACCCGAAGTAGAGTCCCGAGCGAACGATGAACCTGAACTCTTCGGAGCCCGCCTCGAGAAACAGCCGATTGAGGAGCTCCTTGTCACCCTCGAGCCGGGTCACCAACATGTGCTTGAAATCGATCAACTCCTCGATCTCGCCGGCAGCTTCCGCCACCAGGTTGTCGATCAACTGCGGCATTTCCTCGCGTACTCGCTCATAGACACTGTCTTTGATCGCCCGCGGCAGGAGCTTCCACACCGCCGGGTGTTCGTAGAATAGGATCTCGTCGGTATAGGCCTCCAAGCGCCGATCCATGATCTTGGCGATGTGCTCGGCAATGAGATCCGGCTCCATCGACAGAAAGAGCTCTTCTAAGGTTCCCAGCCTGTACATCGTCTTGTCGACGAAGATGCCGGCCATCTTTCCGGCCTTGGACGGAATGATCCCCTGCCAGCCGAGGAAGGGCCGGATGCCGACGAACTCGAGTGGTTTGAACGTGAGTTTTATCGCCACCCAGTTCGTCGCCCAGCCGATAATCGCGGCAACGAAGGGAATGCTGAGGTGCTTCCAGAACTCGAGGTTCAGAATCGTCTGTTCCAGCACGTACTGAGTTCACTCGCCTTCTTGCTGGCAGTGTCGCGGAGTCACGCCCTCTCGAATCGCTCTCGACCGCTACCGACCGCGCCTGATGGGAAGCAGGATTCCGGCCACGAGAAGCGCCACCCACAACGGCCAGGGGCCGCCGCTGCCGGCCAGTATCGCTCCCGCGACCAGACAGAAGCCGCCAAGAAGCGTCGCCCGCATGCCCGCGAAAGGATTCTCGGCGGGTCTCTTTGTCGCCTGCTCCATGAGACGCAGTCCCTCGCTCACCAACCGCGGCGCCTTGGCCAGCGTATCCACGAGTTCTGGCAAGGCCGTCAGGCTCTCGTGCGCCAGTCGTAAGGGTCCGAAGCGCTCGAGCAGGATCCTGTTCATGTGCTTGCGCGATAGCTGAGATACGTCGAAATCGGGCAGGAGCAGGCGCCCGACCGCCTCGAAGGTGACAATCGCCTTGACCATCAGCACCATCTCGACCGGGAAGTACATGCGGTGCTTGGCTCCTTTGCCAACCGACTGCATGATCAGCTCGGCGAGCGAGAACTGGCTGAAGCGTGCGCGGTGCGACCAGTGGCGGCACACCTCCTCCACATCGCGGCGAAACGCCACGGGATCCGATCTACTATCCGTCTCGGCAATGAGAGACAGATAGTTGGCAGCATTCTCCGGTTCGCCGGCAATCAAACTGTAGTAGTAATACAGCAACGTATGCTTCAAATCCGAGTCGAAGCGACCCACCATTCCGAGATCGATAAAGCCGCACTTTGGGCCGGGGAGGACGACCAGGTTGGCTGGATGCAGATCGGCGTGGAAGAACCCGTCCCGGTACAACATCGAGATGATGGCTTCCGCGCCGAGATCGACAAGCCGCATCCGGTCCTCTCGCCGCAGCTCCTCGATCTTCGGATCCCCAGGCTTGATGCCGTCGAGGTACTCCATGCACAGGAGATTCGCGTTCGAGTATTCCCGGTAGATTCTGGGGAAAACGATGTCCGGCTGATCTCGAAAGCTTGAGGCGAAGGTCTCCGCATTGTCCGCTTCGAGCGATAGGTCAACTTCTTTCAGCGTGTACTCGCAGAACTCGGCAATGACACGCCGTGGCTGGTATTGCGGGATGAGGATCTGCAAGAGACCTCCGAGGCCCTTCAACAACAGGGTGTCGCGCTTGAGGGTCTTGCGAATGCCGGGCTTGACGACCTTGAGGATGACCTGCTCTCCGGAATAGAGGGTGGCGAGGTGAATCTGGCCAATCGAAGCTGATCCAAGAGGCCGAGTGCGAATATGAGCAAACACCTCGTCTACGGGTCTGCCGAGATGCTTCGACACGAGCTCGAAAAACTTCGGATAGGGCACGGCCGGCAGCTTGTCGAGAAGCTTCTTGAGCTCCTCAGTCAGTGTCCTGGGCAGAAGATCCTCGCGCAGACTCAGGATCTGGCCCAGCTTGATGTAAGTGGGCCCCAGCCTCTCGAGTCGCCGGCGTAGCTGAACCGGGATGGGCTGGCGCTTGAGCTCGCGGTTGACCGGCAGAGCGGCGACGACCAGCACGCCGCGCAGCAAGAGATAGCGAACGCGCCGCCGGTCGCTCTGGGGCAGCTCACGGACATGGGCAACGAGAGCGCCGAGGGCAAACCCCCACGCATGGCGGCTGGTGGCGAAGAACCGCCGGACGAGGCCGTGGCCGCCGGTATCGACGTGCTCACCGAAGTCTCGCTCCCTCCCCGGTTTCAAGGGATCCGGCGCCGGAATCTCTTTCTTCTCCGACACTTCCGACATCATTCTCCTCGCGCAAAGTCTAGCAGCCAGCGACACCCTCAT
>JAOTUP010000141.1 GCA_029863825.1 Acidobacteriota bacterium
CTCTTCGCCACGCCGGTAGAGCTCGAGATTGACGGTTCGGCCGCCCAGATGCTCGGCGAGTTCGTCGTCTTCCTGCTCGCGCTCCTCCCAGCCGGCCGTCACCGCGGCGATCTGCCCGGACACATTCATCTGCCGAACGACGTCTGCAAGCTTCGGGCGCAATCGCTGCGGCCCCAATAGGACGATCCAGGACAAGAAGTAAGCTTATAATCATTTCTCCGACTTTCCCGCAGGCTTGGAGTCGCTACCATGCACGTTCTCTTCGTCGAACCGAGTTTTCCCCGTAACCAGCCGCGCTTCGTGAGGGCTCTCGCCGAGGTCGGTGCTCGTGTCACGGGGATTGGCGAGGCGCCGGTGAGCGCGCTTCCCGATTCGGTCACCCAAAGTCTCTACGGCTACGAGCAGGTGGGCTCGGTCTGTGACGAGGACGCGATGACCGAAGCCGTGCGGCGGATCCAGGCCCGCGAATGGGTCGATCGGCTGGAGGCGACCGTCGAGGCCCACATTCTGCCGACCGCCCGCGTTCGAGCCGATTGCGGCATCCCCGGCACCTCGATCGAAACTGCCTATCTGTGCCGGGACAAGCCGGCGATGAAAGAGGCGCTGCGGCGAGCCGGCGTGCCGTGCGCACAGTCGGCCGGCGTCGCCTCGCCCGAGGAAGCGCGGGAGTTTGCCGCCCGTGTAGGGTTCCCCTTCATTTTGAAGCCGCGCAGCGGCGCCGGCGCTGCGGGCACTTTCAAGGTCTCGAGCGAGGCCGAGCTCGAGGCGGCCCTCGGCCCCTCGGGCCTCGAGCGTGGCGTCTCGGTGGCGGCCGAGGAGTTCATCGAGGGGCACGAGGCTTTTTACGACACCTTGACCATCGACGGCGAGATCGTTTTCGATTTCATCAGCCACTACTACCCGGGCGTGCTGGAGGCGATGCGCACGCGCTGGATCTCACCGTACTTTCTGACCACGAACCGGGTCGAGACAGAGAGCTACGCCGAGGTCAAGGCCATGGGCCGCCGCGTGATCGGCGCGCTGGGCATCGGCACGTCTCCGACTCACATGGAGTGGTTCTTCGGACCGAAGGGGCTCAAGTTCTCCGAGATCGGTTGCCGACCGCCCGGGGTTGGCGGCTGGGACCTGTACTGTGCGGGAAACGACATGGACCTGTACAGAGAATGGGCGATGGCGATCGTCCATGGGCGGTGCGAGGCGCGACCCTCGCGCCGATTCTCCGCGGGTATCCTCAACCTCAGACCGGAGCGCGACGGGCGGATCTCGGGCTACAGCGGTCTCGCCGAGATCGAGCAACGGTTCGGCGAATGGATCATCGACTCTCATCTACCGCCTCCCGGAACCCCGACCCAGCCGGTGGATGCCGGCTACATGGCCAACGCGTGGATCCGCATGCGTCACCCGGACTACGATCGTTTGCGGGAGATGCTCGAGACGGTCGCGCGCACGGTCCACGTCTACACGGACTAGAGCGGTCAGCAGATCGCGTGATCGGGCGAAAAGGATGCTGAGCGATCGCCGCCAACCCGGGGAGATTTCGCCGCGCCGCAGAGCGCAGAATGCCGAGCGAAAGGAGATCCAAGCGGTGGTCGACCAGCCGGCCCCGGAGCGGTTTGCGCGGCGGCCAGATACTGCGGGCGCCACCCGGGGGGAGAGGAGGGAAAACTACCCTTTGGGGTGTTGCGGGCATCGGCGATCGCAGGGTAGGCAGGTGAACAGGCTTCAGGGAAAGGCGCCCCGGCGAAGGGAGAAGCAAAAAACCCGGAGAGCACGATCGTGCGAACGAGCGAAACAGCGAGACCGGCGCCCCTCGAGCTCGGCCTGGCTCTCGCGGCTCTCTCCTGTCTCGTCCTTTCCCCGCCGGCCGGAGCCCAGAGCAACGACGAGATCCAGACCGGGGTCCAGTTCAACTTTCTGGCGCCGGGTGCCCGCAGCCTGGGTCTGGGAGGGGCCTTCCTTGGTCTCGCCGACGACGCGACCGCTGCCTACGCCAACCCCGCCGGCTTGACGCAGCTCGTCGAACCGGAGGTGTCGATTGAGGGTCGATCGTGGGAGTTTACGAGCCTCTTCGTCGAATGCGGCAACGCCATGGGCGAGCCAACGGGCGTGGGTATCGACGTCGTCAACGGATTGCGGCAGGGGGAGATGGGTGAGGGAACCCAAGGGTTCTCGTTTCTGTCATATGTTCACGTCGGCAATCGCTGGGCGTTTTCTGTCTACCGTCATGAGTTGGCGCGTTTCTCCGCCTCCCTTCGAAGCGAAGGAATCTTCTTCAGTTTTCCAGATCACCCTGGTTTTCGCACCAGTCCCGTGCGTTCACATCTCGAGCTCGGAATCACCGGGTTCGGGCTTGTCGGCGCCTGGGAGCTGAGCAACGCGCTCTCCCTGGGACTGGGGGCGGCCTCCTACGATTTTCACCTGACTTCCATCACCAAGCGATTCGCGGTCCAGGCCCTGACGGGAGATCCGCAGCTCGACGCTCTTCCGGGTGGAAAGTATGGCTCCGCCGATTTCTCTGCCGGCAATGTCTTGAGCAGCCAGATCCAGGACGGCGAGGAAAGTGGTACGGGCGTTCACGCCGGGATTCTCTGGCGGCCGAACCGGCGCTGGAGCGTTGGCGCGGTCTACCGTAACGGGCCGGAGTTCAACTTCGTCGGCGCTCTGGTGAACGGCCCTTCGAGTCCCCGGCCCGGATGGGTCGACACCTCGGTGGGTGGCGAAGGGACCTTCCATGTCCCCGATGTCTGGGGTCTCGGCATCGCCTTGCGCGTTTCGGAGAGATTCATTGCGACTTTGGACTGGGACCATGTCGATTACAGCGACTCCAATGACGACATGCTCAACATGATCCGCATCGGCCGAAGCGACCCCGAGAACTACGTTATCGACAACGGCGACGAGATTCACCTCGGGTTCGAGTATCTGACCTTGCGCCCGCGCCACCCGGTCGGTCTTCGGCTCGGGGTCTGGCGCGATCCGAACCACAAGATCCACTACACGGGCGAGCGCGAGCTGTCGCAGGCCCGGTTTCTTCCGGGAACTGATGAGATCCACATCTCAGGCGGGCTCGGGATCGTCATCGGTCGCTCGCAGTTCGACATCGGCCTCGATCTCTCAGACCGCGTCGACACGCTGTCGTTCTCTACCGTCGCGAGCTTCTGAGAAGCCGCTGGGGGGCAAGAACTGGGGGTCCGGTCTCGCAGGTGGCCGGTCCGACCTTGGCATGGGACGATCGGAAGCGATTGATGCCTTCCGCCGAAGGCAAAGGAAGCGATCAAGACCGCACCGGGTTCTGGTATGCGGCATGGCATCGAAATCGCGGTCACGCGGGAGACATTGGGGCTGGCGCTCGCGACGATCCCGAAGAGCTCCGTCCAGTCGTAGCCGATAGCCCGAAACGCGAATTCAGGCCGAGCGCTTGAATGCCTTGAAGAGATGGGATCCGGCGCCGACGAGCACCAAGACGCCCACTACGATGGGTGCCAGTTCGGCTACTCGTACGGAGATCTCGACGACTTTTTCCGGGATCCCGGCAGTCACCAGCTCGGCGCGGGTGGCGATTGCTCCCTGGCAGATGCGGTAGAGGACGTATACGCCAAAGATATCGAAGGCGATCTTGAGAAGCCGCGTCGGCAAGCTCCAGCGTCCCGACCAGAACAGCCAAACGCTCAGGGCCATGGGCAGGATCAGGCTGGCATTGAGCCAGGGCAGGTTGTCGATGAAGACATCGTTGAGCAGTAGGTCGCCGCCGGACTTCGACACGATGCCGACGCTGAACGGGCCGCCTTCGGCGTTGATCGCGATGCCGATGCGGTCCCGGAACTGATTCATCAGAGCCAGAACGATGGCCGGGAAGACGACCCCGGCGATCGAATCGAATCGGCCGACGATGTCCACGTCGCGCACCGCGGGCAGATCCAGCGGATTCCACGTCTTTGTCTTGTCTTTGAAGTCGATGCGAAGATCCAGGCGCTCGAGAAGCGCGAAGATGATGACGACGATGCCGAGCGAGGTGATGATCGAGTCGATGAGGCCGCTGACGAGCCCGGCCATCTTGGTGGAGAACGACTCCAGCCCGGGTGTCGAGGAGATCATCGAGATCAGGGAACCCAGCACGACGAGAGCGGCGAGAACCGCCACGATCACCTTCAACGTCGTGACGAACTGGGGGTAGAGCTCGGGCCCGATCAGATAGCGGTCGCCACTGTACGACGCTGCCACCGCTTGCGGTGATCCGAACTCGTTGAGCACGGCAACGATGTCGCTTTCGCTGGGATCGCCGAAGCTGCGATCTTCGAGAGCGTCGTCCACCGCCGAGCGCAGCTCGCTGCAGATATCGTCCCGCTTTCCCTGTGGCAGCCGGCGACCGACTTCGTTCACGTACCGATCAATCAGTTCCATCATCGTCTCCTTCCGAGTCGTCTAGGAGCCTAGTGAGCACATCGACGAGGGCACTCCACTGGTTGGTGAGGGCCTCGAGCACGTCGGCACCCGTGGCGCTGAGTTGGTAGTACTTGCGGGGCCGAGAACCCTCGACGTTCCAGCTGCTTTCCAACAGTCCCTGTTCGTCCAGGCGTCGCAGCAATGGGTAGAGCGTCCCCTGCTCGACCTCGAGACCGTTGCCGGCGAGGTCCTGACCAATGAGTAGCCGTACTTCGGTGAATGCAGCTGACAAAGCGTGGCGAGGACCAGCGTGCCTCGCCTGAGCTCCGACGCGAGCTTCTCTGCTTGTTTGACGGGTTGTTCGTGAGTGACCATGGGAAGATAATAATGTATATCGCACAGTATTTTCAACCAGAAATTATCATGAGGAGATGATGGCCTCTTCCTCGCTCCGTCACGTCGGGTGGTTCGGCCCATCCGTCGGCATGGTTGACGGCGGGCACTGCCGCGGCCTTCGCGGCACATCGTGCTGTCGCGGGTCCGCGCGGTCTAGAATGGCCCCTCGGTATCCGTGATGATGCACGGGAAGCTATTCTTTCGGCGGCTGCTGTGACTGACGAGGGTCGGCGGCGTCCCCGACTGCTCCTGGTCGATGCCCTCAACCTGATTCGTCGGGTCTACGCGGCCCAGCCTGGCGAGGACGGAGCGGAAAGAGCAGAAGGCGCCCGGGCTTCGAGTGTGCAGTCACTGCGCCGCGGCCTGCGCGAGTGCGCGCCGACACACGCCGTTTGTGTGTTCGACGGAGCCGGGCCAGGTTGGCGTCACGAGCTGTATCCCGAGTACAAAGCCGGGCATGCTCGAATGCCCGAAGCGCTCGCCGCTGCGCTCGAGAGCTACCGCCTGGCCTTCGCTGAGATCGGAGTTGCGTCGCTGTCGAAGCCGCGACTCGAAGCGGACGACGTCATCGCGACGATCGCTTGCAAGGCGGCCGAGGCCGGCGCCTCCGCGATCATCCTGTCGACCGACAAGATATTTCTCGGACTGCTGGCGAACGGTATCCATGTACGGGACCATTTCAGAAGTGTCGACTCGGATGCACAAGATGTGATCGCCAAGTTCGGTGTTCGTCCCGAGCAGCTTGCAGACTACCTGGCGCTCTCCGGCGATCGCGGCAACAACCTCCACGGCGTGCCTGGCATCGGCCCGAAGACCGCCGCCGAGCTCCTCTCGCGGTTCGAGACTCTCGACGATGTGTTGCAAGGGGCTGGCGATCTGGAGGGCAAGCTCGGAGAGCGCTTGCGCGATCACGCATCGGAAGCGCGACTGTGTCGCAGGCTCGTCGGTCTTCGCACAGATCTCGAGCTCGGGGCCAATCTGAGCGAGCTGCGCTATGTGCCGTCGGATATCCGATGACAGCCAAGGCTCTGGAGCCGAATCCCGCTTCTCTCTCGAGTCGTGTCGGCACGACCGGACTCGAGTGGACGAGGAGGGTCCGCCTAACCCTCTCTCGGTAGGTCAGTCCGATGTACGAAAGATGCGAGCCAGAGGATCGTCGGTTTCAGAATCTTTTCAGGACACCGAGGTTGATGGAATTGACCGGGCGACGCAAGACGTCGAGGCCGGGGATGCCGGGAAGCATGAGGTCGAACACGATCGCTTCGTAGTCGTAGGTCTCGGCGAAGGCAAGACTTTGCTTTCCGTCG
>JAOTUP010000142.1 GCA_029863825.1 Acidobacteriota bacterium
ACCATGGAGGCCCTGGTCGCGGCGACCGGCGGCTATATGGCGACGGACCGGAGCGGCCTGGACGATGTCTTGATCGGCTTGCGTCGGCGATTCGAAGTACGGGTCCGCGACGCGGCGGCCACGTTCTCACCGCGTCCGCTGCAAGTCGAGTACGCCGAAGGCTATGGAGCCGGACTTCGGCCGCCACGAATTCGACAGTGGATCAGCGCTGGCACACCCGAGGTGTTGTCAGAGATCAGAGCCCGTCGTCTGTTGATTGACGGGATCGAGGAAGGTCCTCTTATGGTGACCGCGCAAGCGTTCCGGCGAGCCGGGACGGAGAAGATCGCAGTGGAAATCGAGCCGCTCGACGCAGTACCGACGCCGGACGGACCGAGATCCTTGCGGCTGACCATCGGCGAACTGGGAGACGGCGATCGCGGCATCTTTCATCACTCGATCATTAGCGTCGGATCCGAAGTCAGGGAGATGGAAGGAGGCGGCCTGGCAGTTGAGACGGATCTTCCCACGGTCGCGACTTCGCTGTCACCGATCGTCGTCGTTGTGGAGGATCTGACGAGCGGTCGCTGGGGTGGTACCTACGCGACTGTCCTCGAAAGCAGTGATGACGGGTCGTTGTCTGGCTGGCTGGTCCCTTCCCCTCGAGTGATACACCTCCTGGAGCCGGTGGATGAATTGGCCGTCGGTTCAACGCTGTTCGAGACCATCCACGATGTCGACGTAGCGCGCGTCGAGTTCTATCTCGACGGTCGCCTAGAGGCGAATGTCGGTAGTGCGCCGTTCTCGGCACGACTCGACCTCGGACGGCTTCCGGAGCCCCATCGGGTCGAAGTCGTGGCCTTTGATGTTGCGGGTCGGGAGCTCGGTCGCGATCGGCTCTCGATCAATGAATCCGGAGGGGTTCTGCGGGTCCGCATCGTTCGGCCACGAGTCGAGCCTGGGAGGACGAGTGAACTGACGGGACGCGTGGATGTGGACGTCGAGATCGAGTCTCCACGCTCGGTTCCGGTCGCTCGGGTGGAGTTCTTCTGGAACGATGACCTCGTCGCAACCCGATTTGCGCCGCCGTATCGACAAACCGTCGTCGTGCCGGAGGAGGCGCCGCGAGGCTTCTTCCGCGTTGTCGCTCATCTGACGGATGGAGAGTCTGCCGAGGACGTTGTTTTCGTCAACAGTCCGGGCGGCAGCGAGCGAGTCAAAGTCGAGCTGATCCAGCTCTTCACCGTCGTGACCGATCGCGAAGGGCACCCGATTCAGGGCTTGAGCGGCGATCGGTTCGAGGTGCTCGAGGATGGGGTATCGCAGGAGATCGCCACGTTTACCGAGGCCAAGGACCTGCCGTTGACTATCGGTCTGGCAGTCGATTCGTCGGCGTCGATGTTCGTCAAGCTGCCGCGCGTTCAGAAGGCGGTGGCGACATTCCTGGGCGGCCTCGACAGCGCCAAGGACCGAGCATTCCTGGTTGATTTCGGCACTGAACCGCAACTCCACCATGACACGAGTCGCGACCTGGCCGCAGTCGAGAGGGCCCTTTTCAATCTCGTTCCGGACGGCCGCACGGCGATCTGGAAGGGCATTGCTTTCTCCCTCGTCCAGCTACAGGGGATACCAGGCAAGAAAGCGCTGATCGTCTTTTCCGACGGCGCCGACGAGGATCCGGACTTCTCTTTTCGCACGTGTCTGAAGTTCGCGCGGCGGGTGGGTGTACCGGTCTACATCGTCGTTTCCAACGACGAGATCTTTCGTACCGGGGGCCGGGGGCTCAGTGTTCGCGGATTTATCAACCGGCTCGAATCTCTGACGAGAGCGGTGGGAGGGCGGGTCTTCTTTTCGCGAGTCGGTGAGGATCTCGAGTCCATCTATTCACAAATCGACGACGAGCTGAGAAGCCAGTACGTGCTCGGGTTCTACGCTCGTGGTGAGGGTGAGAATCGCTGGCGGTCGGTGCGTGTGGACGTGGATGAGGCGGGCGCTCGCGCCCGCACGGTTGCCGGGTACTTCCGATGACAGGATATGCTTCGCCGGCGGTGAGACGATGATGTCGTGGCTGGACAAGATCTTGAGTCGCTCGAGCGCCAGCAGTGATGGTGTTTCGAGCAGCGATTCGGAAGCCATCCGACGCATCGTCGACGGCCTCGAGGCACTCGAGCCCGAGAGAGCGAGCTACGTGGCTTCGTTTGCCTACATTCTCGGGCGAGTGGCGCATGCGGACCGGGAGATCAGCCGTGTCGAGACGGATGCCATGGAACGGATCGTCAGTCGCCTGGGTCGTCTACCGGAGCATCAGGCTATCCTGGCGGTGCAGATCGCCAAGAGCCAGAATCGACTCTTTGGTGGGACCGAGAACTTCCTCGTCACGCGAGAGTTCAAACAGATGGCTGACGAGGCGCAGAAGCGAGAGCTTCTGGACTGCTTGTTCGCCGTTTCCGCGGCCGATGATTCGATCTCGTCAGTTGAGGAGGGACAGATTCGGCAGATTGCCAGCGAACTGGGCTTGAGTCATGCGGACTATGTACAGGCGCGGCTCTCGTACTCCGACAAACGCCAGGTGCTCGAGCCATTTCGCCGCGACTGAACGGTGCGGTTTTACGGAGGTCGAGCGTGAGCAGATTCGAGTCGAGGGGTGGCCGTCGGCGCGGGCGCCGGGTGATTTTGGCACTCGGACTAGGCCTCGTCTTCGCGGCGATTGGCACGAGTCTTCGCGTCGGGGCTCGACCCGCAGTGACAGTCGAGGCCGCGTTACCGGGTCTCGGTAGAAGCACTCCGATACGCGTGTCTGCGAGCAGCACCGGACGCGGTTTGTCACGGCTCATCGTCACCTTGCATCAGGATGATCGCAGCGAGGTGCTGCTGGACAAGACCTATGTCTACCGTCCTGCCTGGGCGCTCTGGGGCCCGCAAACAGTGGACGAAGTGGTCGAGATCGAGGTGGGAAGCGAGACAGTGGAGGGACTGGAGGACGGTGTCGCGACGCTCCAAGTGGAGGCCTCGGCCCCCGGGACATGGGTGCGCCGGGCGCCGAGCACGGTCGTTCGCCAGCAGTATCCGGTGATCCTGCGGCCACCGACATTGGCGGTGGTCTCCACCCAGCACTATCCGGCGCAGGGCGGTGCCGAGGTCGTTGTCTACACCGTCGGCACGACGTCGATTCGTGATGGCGTCCGCTCCGGTGACGCCTGGTTTCCGGGATATCCGCTTCCTGGAGCCTCCGACAATCGGCGCTTTGCTCTCTTCGCGGTGCCTTTTGATCTCGACTCCTCAGAGAGTGTGCGGCTTGAAGCCGAGGACGCGCTCGGAAATCTCACGCAGACGGCGTTCGTTGACAAGTTTTTCCCCCGTCCCTTCCGCACCGATCGGATCGAGGTTTCCGAGAAGTTCATGGCCTTGGTCGTCCCTGAAATCCAGGCAAACACTCCAGGTCTCAAGCCGGGCTCCGGACTGGTCGAAGACTACGTCGCCATCAATCGCGATCTGCGTGGCGCGAATGCCCAGACGTTGCGCGATCTCGCGCAGCAGAGCCGTCAGGAGTTTCTCTGGTCTCGCAACTTCCAGAGTCTGCCCAACGCCCAGGTGATGTCCGCCTTCGCTGATCGCCGCACCTACGTATTTGCGGGAGAAGAGATCGACCATCAGGATCATCTTGGATTCGATCTCGCCTCCGTCAAGAGGGCTCCGGTTCCCGCGGCCAACGACGGGCTGGTCATCCTGGCAGGTTATTTCGGCATCTACGGCAATACCGTGCTCATCGATCACGGGTACGCCTTGATGAGCCTCTACGGACACTTGTCGTCCTTCGGCGTCGAGCCGGGCCAGGTGGTCGAGCGTGGCGAGATTGTCGGGCACACCGGGGAAACGGGCCTGGCGGCGGGCGATCATCTGCATTTCACGATGTTGCTGCAGGGAGAGGCGGTGAATCCGGTGGAGTGGTGGGACGCGAAGTGGCTGCGCGATCGGCTGAAGCGGAAGCTCGGAGAGGCGATGCCGTTTGTTGAGTGAGATGGACGCCGAGGGCGAAAACCAAACCTGAAACGAGAGACTGCAGATGATGAGAGTTCACAACTTCGGGGCCGGACCGGCGGCTCTTCCGCTCGAGGTTCTCGAGCGATTGAAAGAAGATCTTCTCGACTTCGCCGGAACCGGCTGCTCCATTCTCGAGATAAGCCATCGCAGTCCGGCTTACGATGGCGTCCACACGCGAGCGATCTCTCGATTGCGGTCGCTGGTAGACGGTGCGGAGAATCACGAGATCGTGTTCATGAGTGGCGGTGCGCGGACGCAATTCAGTGCCGTGCCGTTGAATCTCCTGTCTCCGGGCTCGAGCGCCGATTACGTGACCACCGGACGCTGGAGCGAGCTGGCGCTTTCGGCGGCACGCAGGATCGGAAGTGTTCGAGAAGTCTGGTCGAGTCGCGACTCGGGCTTCACCACGGTACCCTCGGCGGGCTCGTTTCATGTCGATCCCTCCGCGGCGTACCTCCACTACACGAGCAACAACACGATCTACGGTACGCAGTTCCCACAGCCACCGAGTGCCGGGTCAGTTCCGCTCGTCTGCGACATGTCGTCCGACATCCTCAGTCGCCCGCTTGATGTGTCGCCTTTCGGACTGATCTATGCCGGGGCGCAGAAGAACCTCGGCCCGGCGGGCGTGACTGTCGTTTTGATTCGCAAGGACCTACTTCAACGGGCAGTCGATCCGTCTGTCGACACACTGAGCTACCGGTTGATGGCGGAGAAGAATTCGCTGCTCAACACGCCCCCGGTCTTTGCCATCTACGTCGTCGGGCTGGTGCTGGACCGTCTCGAGGCGATGGGCGGTCTGCTCGAGACGGCGCGACGAAATGCGGAGAAGGCCGAGCACATCTATCATGCGATCGACGGCTCGGGCGGTTTCTACCGTGGCCACGCCGAGCGCGAGAGTCGATCGAGCATGAACGTCACGTTCCGTCTTCCGTCCGAGGAGCTCGAAGCGATGTTCCTTTCGGCGGCGACTGAGGAAGGGCTGGTCGGCCTGAAGGGACACCGCTCGGTGGGCGGTGTCAGGGCCTCCTTGTACAACGCGGTCGAGATGGGTTCGGTGGCGGAGCTCGTCAGCTACATGATCGAGTTCCAGCGCCGGCGCGGTTGAGGCGCGGACTTCCGAAGCCCACAGCTCGTTCGTGCCGCCTGACGTCGCAGGGCTTCGCTCCCTGGTGTCGCGCCGGGGGCGGCCCATTACACGTTGCCGGATCGGCGCAGTTGGGACGACGGCGTGGCAGAATGCATCGCCTGCGGCGTGCGATAGCTGGAGATTCTGAACCCGATGTGGAAGCGAGAAGCGGCGGCGATTGCGCGATTGGCCGCACCGGTCATCATCGGCCAGTGGGCGGCGGTGGCAATGAACTTCGTCGACACGGTGATGTGCGGGCGATTCAGTCCGGCCGCCCTGGCAGCGGTTGCCGTCGGCGGAAGTCTGTGGGCGACGGCGATGCTGTTTCTCACCGGTGTGCTGATGGCACTGCCCCCGTCTCTGGCCCACCTGCGCGGAGGCGGCGAGAGGGCCGCCTGTGCAGACGTGGGATGGCAGGTCTTGTGGATTGCACAGGCGCTGTCACTCGGGCTCGTCGGCGTGTTGCTCGCGTGCGAGAACCTGCTGCGTGCGGTTGGCGTCAGCGCGGAGATCGTGCCGCTCGCGGGGGACTATCTACGAGCGATCGCGTGGGGTGTCCCCGCATTTGCGGGCTATCAGGTACTGCGCTTCTTTCATGAAGGATTCGCCCGAACACGTCCCGGCATGGCCTTTGGGCTCGTCGGACTCGGGGTCAACGTCGTCGGGAACTATGTATTGATATTTGGTGCTTTCTCGTTTCCTGCGCTCGGCGTCGTGGGCTGCGGCTACGCCACGGCGCTCGTCTTCTGGTTGCAGTTCATCGGACTCGGCCTGTACACGCTACGAGGTCGAAGATTCAGGGACCTCACTCTGTGGCGAGTGATCGCACCGGAGCGGTCGAGAGTTGTGGCTCTCTTGCGTCTCGGCCTGCCGATCGGCGTGGCGGTCTTCGTCGAAGCGAGTCTTTTCTCGGGGGTTGCACTTCTTGT
>JAOTUP010000143.1 GCA_029863825.1 Acidobacteriota bacterium
ACGGCACGCGCACAGCGCGAGCGGTCTGGAAGACGATCGATATTTATCGCCCGATCCAGAGATTTGACGAGGGGCTGCCCGAGATCGGATTCCTCGACACCTACAAGAACGAGATCGCCGCCTACGAGTTGGACAAGCTACTCGATCTGGGATTCGTACCGCCAACCGTCGAGCGCACGATCGATCACGAACCCGGCTCGATGCAGCTCTGGGTCGAGGGGTGCATTACCGAAGGCGAGCGCTTCAAGCGCCAGCTCCAGCCTCCCGACGCGCTGGCGTGGAGCAACCAGGTCTACGCCATCCGCCTCTTCCGCCAGCTCATCTACGACGCCGATTATAGAAACGCCAGCAACATCCTCTGCGACGACGCCTTCCGCCTCTGGTCGGTCGATCACTCGCGCGCCTTCAGGACACAGCCGAAGGTGCTCAACACGGAGTTTCTGCGCCGTTTCTCTCGTGATCTGCTGGAGCGCCTGCGGCGGCTCGACGACGATCAGCTCGAACGCCACCTGTCCCCCTGGCTCACCAAGACCCAGCGAAAGTCTCTCCTCGCGCGGCGCGACATCATCCTCGAACACGCGGAGAAAGTCATCGCCGAACGGGGCGAGAAGGCGACGCTCTACCCCTAGAGCCGTGCTGCCAAATCCCCTCATGGTCAGGAGCCGACATTTCGAGCAGCTCCCAACGGCCAAGTCCGAATCCGGCAAGTTCCCTTGACGCGCCGATAGTCCTCGGCGTATCGTCTGTTCATGACACGAATCGAGGAGGAGGTTCGATGACTCCGCCGGACCACAAACGGCCCTCGTCGGAGTCTCGAAGCGACTCGGCGAGGGCGAACCGGCTCTGAGGACTCGATACCAACGAGCCTCGCGGTTGCCCCGCAGGACATGAGTCGCAAAGACTCCCGACGCAGTCTCCAGAGATGAATTTCGAGCCCGGGTCGCCCGACCCGGGCTTTTTCTCGTGCTCTGTAACCAGGACCTGGGACAGCGGCGGAAGTCCCGCCGGGGAACTCGAGGCGAATCACCGGCCGACATCTATGGTCGCGAGCTCACCGCTCCCAGGTGGCTCTCCAGTTGCCTGAAGACATCCTCTGCCGGTGCCACGCCGTCCCAGGCATCGACGAACCGTGACAGCAGTGTGCGCTCGGTATGCATGCGGGCGGTCGTGTCGCCTTCGGCCACCGTCCCTTCCGGCTTCCACTCCGGGCCGCGCGCCCGGCGCACTTCGTCGAGGAGTCGCTCCACATCCTCGGCACTCTCTTCTTTCCAGGCGAGATAGGCGCGAAAGAAGAAGCCCGACACCGCCTGCGGGTTCGTGCGACAGGCCTTTTCGAAACGCTCCCGGGCCGCCACGTCACGTCCCAGGAGCAGCTCCACTTCGCCGAGCACGAGGAGACTTCCGGTCTCCTCTCGATTGACTTCGAGCGCGCGCTCGAGCGCCGCTTCCGCCGCTTGCAGATCGGCTTTCGAGCGAGCGGTGAGACCGCGCAACACGCCCCACTGCTTGTGCCCGCGGTGACTCATCGGATTGGCCCGGCGGAGCGCATCGAGCTCGCTGAGCGCATCTTCGGTGCGATCGAGGGCGGCCAGGCAATTGGCGAGGTAGTAGCGCGAGTCCTCGTGATCCGGGTTGAGCTCGAGGGCGGCGCGGAAGACCTCGATGGCCTGCGGGCAGTCGTCGTCCAGCTTCACCAGATCCATCCCCCGACGCTGCAGCGCCCAGAACTCGGTCAGCCGGCCGCGCTCCGCCTCGGAGACCGCCGCCGACGGAGCCCCGTGCTCGACGCGCAATGCCGCAGCAACATCCCGTGGCGCCAGCAGGCGGCGCGCAGTGCCCTCCCCCTCCGCCAGCTCCCACACGGCATTGGGCGACGTGCCGCTGAACTGTTCGCGTGTGCCACCCAGCCAGTGCACTTCGAGCGACGTAATCGTCTCCGCCGAACCGAGACCGAAATGGAGCGTCCGACTACTCTGGGAAAGATACGACGCACCGCCGACCGAGCGGCGCATGACGCCGCCCTCGGTCGTGAGAATGACAACCGATCCGTCGCCCCGACCCGTCGCCTCGCCGCGAGCGTTGCGGCTACGCAATCGCAGCTCGACCCACGCCCCGACCTGCATGTCGTTGGCGAGGAGTTTGACGCCCCCGTCGAGCAGGACGATCACGAGATCCTGGTCGCCGTCCCGGTCGAAGTCGGAGATCGCCAGCCCGCGACCCACCCGCGGCTCGCTCACCATTTCGTCGAGCGGCGCCAGGTCGTGGAAGGCCGACCCGCGCTCGTTCCAGAAAAGCATCGCGCTCTGCGGCCGTAACCGGCGCGGCGTCTCCTTGGTCTCGAGCGTCGAGCCGTTCACCACCGCCAGGTCGAGCCAACCATCGCCGTCGAGATCCACGAACTCGGTGCCCCAGCCGACGGATTGCAGCGCCGGCTGGCCCAGTCCCAGCGGCGCCGAAAGATCCGAGAAGCTGAGCTGTGACGGCTCGGCCTCGCCGCGCTGCCGCCTGAAGTCCTCGAGCCGCGAATCATAGAGCGCATTCTCCTGCGCCATCCAGTGAGTGACGAACAGATCGTCGTCGCCGTCTCGATTCCAGTCGCCGGCCGTGAGCCCCATCGCCCCGCGATAGTCAGCCACCCAGGCGGCAAGGCTCGCGTCTTCGAAGGTGCCGTCGCGATTCAGGAACAGTGCGTTATCCGAGATGTCGTTGGCGACGTAGAGATCCAGCAACCCGTCCGCATCGAAGTCATGCCACAGGGCCGAGAGACTGCGGCCGCCCGGGTTGGAAACACCCCACAGGAGAGCGACATCCTCGAATCGGCCCGTCCCGTCGTTCTCCAGCAGCAGATTGCGCTCCGGCTCGAACGACGCCGGGTTCAAGGTATAGGGAACAACCGTCCCGTACTGTTCCGTGACCTGGCGGCCGGCTGCCGCGTCCTCCTCGTAGCGCACATAGCCGGAGACGTAGAGATCGAGATCGCGATCGTTGTCGACGTCACCCCAGCTCACGCCCGCCCAGTAGCCGGGGACCTCGGGGAACTCCGGATCGCGGACGAAGCCGTCCTCGGTGTTGCGGAACAATCGCAGTGCGTTGTATCCGCTGACGGCAAGATCGAGCCGTCCATCACCGTCGGCGTCTCCCCACGCCGCGCCCATTCCCATGATGCGGGTCGTCGGGAAGTCGAGGACACGTCGAAAACTGCCGTCGCCCAGATTCTCGAACAGCATCGACTCCGCCCACGCCTCCGGCGGCAGCGTCAGCGAGCCGCCGGCGCCGACGAGGAAGAGATCGTCGTCGCCATCGTCGTCGAAATCACCCCAGGCGGCACCCGATCCCATGTCCTCCGGCAGCTGCGACGTGCGATCGCCGCGAAAGGTGACGAACTCGCCCAAACCAGCCTCGATCGTGACGTCGGTGAATCTCGGGAAGGGCGCCTCTTCGGGCAGATCGAGCGCCAGCTTACGCGTGATCTCCGGCAGCGCCTCACCCGGACGCCGCACCTCGGGCCGGGTGGCGCGGTAGGCGAAGTAGCCGGCGACAGCCAGCACCACGACCAGACCGCCGGCGAGCACGAGTACTCGCTGCAGCCGCTCAGTGCGCCGCGCCACGGTCTGCCGTCAACCCCCGATGCGCGGCGCGGCCGTGTCGGACAGCTCGGCCTGTCGCGTGTCGACCACCGGAATCTTGACCGTGGTCCGCACCATCTCGACCACCGGCGCCGTCAGGCCCGAGTCCTCGCCGAGCAGGAAGTTGATGAGGAACTGGTCGACTTTGCGGTACATCAGGCGAACGTCGACGGTGAGCTCGCCGGCCACCGCCGCCGCCGGCACCTCGAACTCTTCGACCGCGCGATCGCGCCAGCCCCCCGCCTCGCCCTCTGCGGGCGACATCGTGCTCGGACAGTCGACCACGTACTCGACACTGTCCGAATAGCCGGGGAAGAGCGCGCGCCGGTAGCGCACGCCCACCATCTCCCACAGGTTGTGGCGATCGATCAAGTTGCCGTACTGATCCACCGGCTCGGCCTTGAACAGGAAGCTCCCCGGCTCGATGAAGTGCTTCTCGTCGCGGGTGCCCGTCGAATACACCTCGTCACCATTGTGATCGGTGACGCGCATCTCGACCCAGCTCTGGATGATGTCGAGCGGACCGGTTGGAAAGTCGTGTCCCACCTTGTTGGCGGTCATCACCACGCGAATCGGCAGCTTTTCGCCCAACTGCACGGTCTCCGGCGTCTCGACCGCGAGCTGCACCACCGGGCCTTTACTCCACTTGTGATCGATCTCCGGAATCTCGAACGTCCCCGCCAGCCACGACTCCGTCATCTCGATCTGCTTCTCCCAGCCATCGAGCTTGAGCAAAGCCGGCACCATCGAGTTGGCGGCGATGAAGCGGTGGCTGCGGTGCTTGCCGTCGTCCGGCGAGCGATTGTAGTCGGCGGCATCACCCGCGGACGGATCGGTCGACGCCACCAGCGGCATGTGGCACTCACGGCACTCGATGGTCTTCTCCGGGTCGCCTTCCGTGTACCAGTGGCTCGCCTTCCAGTTGTCGTACTGGTTCTGGAGCTGCACCCAGCCCACTCGATTGACCTCCTGGTCGATGAACTGCTTGTGGCAAGCGGCGCAGTACTCGGGTGCCTTGAACATGCGCTTGGACAGCAGGTTGTGCTGATCGGGATAGGTGCGGATGAGAAAGTCGCTCAAGAACTTGCCGGCTCCCTCTTCCTGCCACTGCCAGAGATAGGTCGGCGGCTGGGTCATGACGTAGTTCGCGTTGCCCTGGAGGTCGGTCTCGTGCACGCCGTGACAGACCAGGCAGGAGACGCCCTCCTGATAGCCGTGCAGATCCGTCAGGTTCTCGACAAACAGGTTCTTGGTCCCCGAGAACAGCGAGATGGGATCGTGACAGCCGCCGCAGTAGCGCGTCGACTCGGGCCCGTTCTGCTCTGCCATCACGCTTTGCACTTTCTGGAACAGCGGGTCCATCGCCGCGTAGCGGTGGGCGCTCGGAGTCCACTCCTCGAGGATCTGACTGTGACAATTAGCGGTGCCGCAGGTCATCGAGCCGGCCAGCGACTCGGAATCGAACGCACCGCCGCTGTCTGTCACCGCGAGGCTCGGTGCGAACGGTCGGTCTTCACCGTAGAGAAAGTTGTAGTCGGCAGGAAACGCGTTGACGTACTCCTGCCCCGGATAGGCGACAGAGAGAATCGCCACGACCCCGACCGCCACGAGAATCCAGGCGGCCGAGTGTCCGGCGACGGCGCGTGCGAATCCTGCCGCTCGCTTCTTCCGAATGCGAAAGAAGAGGACGACTACGTGCGGCAGTCCCGTCACCAGGACCGCATAGGTCGAGTAGAGGTGGAGGTTCCTCCAGAGCGGCGACATTCGCAGCCCGAAGAGACCCTGCCAGGTCACCACAACGCCGGACACGAGGCACAGGAGAAGCGCCGCCGCCGCCAGATAACCGAGCAGCACGATGTCCGACATCTGGTAGTGCTTGTAGTCCTTCCAGTGAATCCAGCCGTACCAGGCGATCGGCAGCAGAAGGAGCACGCCGACGAGCGTGTGCAGCAGGAGCGTCCACTCGACTGCGGCAGAAAACGAGCCGAAGGTCACGAATAGCCCGGAGACGGCGAGCATCAGGATCGCCCCTATCGATAGCTTGCTGATCGTGGCTCCCCAGCCGGTGCGCGGTTCAGTTTGTTCCTGTGCCATCTGACTCCCCCTGCGAGGTGTATAAGAGTTCCCTGTTCCCAGTGCCACCGTTCCGGCGGCCGACTCGGTCGTATGCGCACACCCTGCCGTGTTCCGTGCCCGCCTGCCACGCCCCTTGGGGTAGGTCGAAATACTACCCGACGGGATAGGTGCCGAAGGCTTGCTCACCGACCCTCCTCCGCCTACAATGCTCAGGCTCTGCGAGCGCCCCGGAGAGATTCCGGGACACCGCACTTTCGGCCGACGTAGCTCAGCTGGTAGAGCAGCTGATTCGTAATCAGCAGGTCAGCGGTTCGAGTCCGCTCGTCGGCTCCATCAATCTCTTATTTTCAG